>NYZG01000243.1 GCA_002687025.1 Candidatus Poribacteria bacterium | reverse complement strand
GGAGGTACTGCTGGCGCTGCGTAGCTCGATGATGTCGGGGCAGACGCCGCGGTTCCCCGTACGCGCGGCTCCGGACGTGGCCGCCATGTGTGACGCGCTGGGCGAGATGCTGCCCCATCTCGCTGACCCACTCAGGCGATACGTGGAGAACTCGCGCCGCGACCTGTTCTGGGGCGATGGCGGCGCGGCGGCTCCCGACGTGCTGCCGATGCTCCAGGGCCCCGCGCACGGATGGACGGACATCGGGGCGGCGTGCGCGGTCGTGGCGCCGACGTCGGGCGCGGCCTCGCCGCTCACGGAGTACGCCGAGGCGATCGCTCACGACGCGCGTTCGGCGATCTTCGTGCCCGACTCGGGCGACGAAGACGACCTACCGGAGCCGCTCCGCGCGGCCTTGGCTGAGGGGTGGATGCCCTCGCCGGACGGGCGACTGCACACAGCGTGCCGAGTACAGACGTACGACGTGCCGATGCACGCCGACCAGCCGCAGCTCTGCGCCGTAGTGAACACCGCAGGGCCCGCCGCCGTAATCCTGACGCACGGCCGCCCGGACGCCATCCAGGCGTTGCGGCATAAGCTGTCCGGGGCTCGCGCCGTTTTCACGCCCATGAACGGCGACACGTTCGACCCGCTCGCGCCCGCCCCCATACCCGACCCAGACGCGCGCGCGCCGATCGTCGACATCGGCGACGGGGACGGCCCCCTCGTTATGAGATTCAGCACGGATGCCATGGGGCGCCCGGAATTCCGCCGCCACTTCCAGGGGTACGCACGGATAGAAGCCAGGTTCGACGGCAATCGGCTGACGCTCCGCCCCACGGTCGAGGAAGACGACGACTGAGGACGCGGTCAGGGCAGGAGACGCACGAAGACTTCGTTGGACAGCATGATGCCGCTCCGTGTCAGGCGGACGCATTCGTCTGAGAGGGTGAGCAGGCCCGCATCTTGTAGAGACGCGATGACGGCGCCGAAGTCGTCGACGATTTCGGCGTCGTACCGCCGACGGTAGTCGTCGCGGGAGACGCCACGAAGTCGCCTAAGCCCCAATATCAGCGTCTGCGCGCGCGCCTCAATGCCGGTCAGCGTCTCTTCGTCGACCACGGCCGACTCACGCGCGTCGATTCGCTTCATGTAGGACTTCGTGCCTCGGACGTTCGTGTAGCGACGCCCGTCGACATAGCCGGATGCGCTCGGCCCGAGCCCGATGTAGGACTCATCGGCCCAGTATGTCATGTTGTGTCGACTCTCGTGGCCGGGCCGCGCGAAGTTGGAGATCTCGTAGTGTCCGTAGCCCGCGGCTGAGGCCACGTCGATGGCTTCGCCGTACATGTCCGCCTGCTGATCGTCCGAGGGCACGTCGAGCGTCTGCCGGCGGCGCATGAAGTCGAAGACGGTCTTGCGCTCTACCGTAAGGCCATAGAGTGAGATGTGATCAGGCGCGAGGTCTAAGCCAACGCGCAACGTCGACGACCATTGCTCGCCGTCCTGGCCGGGCAGGCCGAAGATGAGGTCTATGCTGACGCTGGTGAAGTCGTGCTCGCGCGCCAGGACTACAGCGCCGATGGAGTGCTCCGCGGTGTGATCCCGCCCAAGCCGCTTCAGTGCTGCCTCGTCAAGCGACTGCGCGCCGATAGAGAGTCGGGTGACGCCTGCGTGTCGGTACGCGCGCAGCTTCGCGGCGTCGAGTGTCTCGGGGTTCGCCTCGACGGTTACCTCTGCGTCGTCGCACACCGGGAAGGTCCCTCGCATGGCGGCGAGGAGGCGGCGCATCTGATCCCCGGACAGGACGGAAGGTGTGCCGCCGCCGAGGTAGATCGACGTCAGGGGCACGTCGGGCGGGGAGTACGTCGCGGCTTCGCGTCGGAGGCAGTCGAGGAAGGGATCGACGATGCCCGCGACATAGGGCGACGTGGCGAAGTCGCAGTAGTAGCACCTGTACAGGCAGAACGGGACGTGGATGTAGAGGCCGTGCGGGCTAGGGCCCCGCGGCTCCGTGCTGTGTTGGGATTCGATGGCCGACACGCCCTATCCGCAGCCACTTGATGATGTTCCAGAACCGCACGGCCGGGTTCGTCGACCAGTAGACGAGCACCGCCTTGCCTTTGACGACATCAAACGGCACGGGGCCCCACGCGCGACTGTCCTCCGAGTTGCCCCGGTTGTCGCCCATGGCGAAGAAATGCCTGTCCGGCACGGTGAAGGACGCGCCATCGGGGTTGAGGGCCTGGAAGCGGCTGCGGACGATCCGCTCGGCGAAATACCACTGCGAGCTGTTCGTGTTCTGGTAGAGGAAGCCCTCGCGATGCAGGCGGCCCGATTCGCCGGCCACGAAGTAGTAGTCGCGCACGGGTATCTCGCGCGCGCGTTCACGGTCGCGGCTGTTGATGCGCAACGTGAACGTCCTGTCGTCGAGCTGCATTGCGACGGGCTCGCCGGATGGGCCAAGCTGTGTTTCTACCTCCGTTCTCTTGGCGAATCGCTCTATCTTCTCGCGCACGCCCGGGGCTTCCCAGTAGTAGGGCACTAGGTATTTGAATGGCGGGAAGTCGCCTATCCTGCGCGTGTGCTTGGTGTACGGCTCGTCCCCCACGCTCTCGCCGTTGAGTACCAACGTCTGCCCGTCCGTGCTGACCGTGTCGCCCCCGACCGCAGTGATGCGCTTGATATAGTGCATCTCCTGGGTATGTTTGGGGCTGAACACGAACACATCGCCACGGCGAGGCGGGCGGAACGAGAACAGGCGGCGAGACGTGCCGGGCAGCTTGACGCCGTAAAGGAACTTGACGACGAGCACGCGATCTCCCGAGAGAAGCGTGTCCTCCATGGACCCCGAGGGGATCTTGTACGGCTCGACGAGGAACGGTCGTATGAACCCGAACACGATCACGAACGCGACGCCGATTATCTGGATGTATTCGAATGTCACCGAGTCGCGGAAACCGGGTTCGCGATCGCGTCCAGGCGCCGACGCCGCGGCGGCCGTGGCTTCGGGCGTGGCGTCGGCCGTCGCCACCGACGGCTTGCTGTCGGTCATCGCGGAGCTAGCTCCATCTTCGTCGGTGGCTAGGGCTGGTCCCAGCGCGGCCCACAGAATCACGGCCGCCACGAGCGAGGTCCTGCGCGCGAGGCCGAGCGATGCGGCTGCCATCCATCATTCGTCCGTTGAGAGCACCGCGAGGAACGCCTCCTGCGGCACTTCCACGTTCCCCACCGACTTCATACGACGGCGGCCCTCTTTCTGCCGTTCCAGCAGCTTGCGCTTCCGCGTGATGTCGCCCCCGTAGCATTTGGCGGTCACGTTCTTGCGCAACGCCTTGATCGTCTCGCGGGCGACTACCCGTTGCCCGATCGCCGCCTGTATCGGGACGTCGAAGAACTGACGCGGAATGATCGCGCGCAGCTTATCCACGAGATGCCGGCCGCGCACGGCCGCGCGTTCCTTGTGGACGATCAGCGAAAGCGCGTCCACCGGCTGGCCGTTGAGGAGGATGTCGAGCTTCACGAGGCTCGAAGCGCGGTAGCCGCCGACCTCGTAGTCCATCGACCCGTATCCGCGTGTCATCGACTTCAGCCGGTCAAAGAAGTCCACGACGATTTCGCTGAGCGGCAGCGTGTAGTGAACGATGGCCCGGGTAGGAGTGATGTACTCGATGGAGCGGTATTCGCCCCGCTTCGACTCGCACAGCTCCATGATGGGGCCGATGTATTCTGTCGGCGTGCCGAGGTTCACGGAGACGTACGGTTCGGCGACCTCCTCGATCTCGCCGACTTCGGGCATGGCCGAGGGGTTCTCGATCTCTAGTTCGACGCCGTCGGCCGTCGTCACCCGGTATCGCACGCTCGGGGCCGTGGTGATGAGGGTGAGCCCGTATTCGCGTTCGAGCCGCTCGCGGATGACGTCCATGTGGAGCAGGCCGAGGAAGCCGCAACGGAAGCCAAATCCCAGGGCATCCGACGTCTCGGGTTCGAAGGTGAAGGAATTCTCATTGAGCCGCAGCCGCTCCAGCGCCTCGCGCAGGACAGCGTATTCGGACGTCTCCGCGGGGAACAGGCCGCAGAAGACCAGCGGCTGCAACTCGCGGTAGCCCGGGAACGGATCGTCCGTGGGTCGCTCCGGATCGGTCAGGGTGTCTCCGACCTGCGTGTCCTGGATGTCCTTGATGTTTCCGACGACGTAACCCACCGAGCCGGCGTGCAGCTCGTCCACGGGGGTCATATGGGGCTCGAAGACTCCGAGCTCGGCCGCCTCGTACACCTTGCCCGCGGCCATCAGCAGCAACGGGGCTCCCTTGCGCAGCGTGCCGTCCACGACGCGCGTGTACATGACAACGCCACGGTACGACTCGTAGTACGAATCGACGACGAGCGCCTTCAGAGGGCGATCGGGCGATCCACCGGGCGGCGGGACGCGTTCGATGATCGCGTCGAGTACCTCGGCGACGCCGAGCCCGTTCTTGGCGCTGGCAAGCAGGATGTCCTCGGCCGGGATGCCTAGAAGGCTTTCGATCTCCTCGCTGACGATTTCGACGCGCGCGCCAGGGAGGTCCACCTTGTTGATAACCGGGACGATTTCCAGGTCCTGCTCCATCGCCAGGAGCACGTTGGCAACGGTCTGCGCCTCAACGCCCTGCACCGCGTCCACCACGAGCACGGCGCCCTCGCACGCGGCGAGACTGCGGGACACTTCGTAGGTGAAGTCGACGTGTCCGGGCGTGTCTATGAGGTTCAGCTCGTATTTCTCGCCATCGGCCGCCGTGTGCTCGAGCCGCACGACGGTGGCCTTGATCGTGATGCCACGCTCGCGTTCGAGGTCCATTCCGTCGAGGACCTGCTCACGCATCTGCCGCTTGTCGAGCGTGCCCGTCATCTCGAGGAGCCGGTCGGCGAGCGTGGACTTGCCGTGGTCAATGTGGGCGATGATCGAGAAGTTGCGGGTGTTGTTCATACGGGCGTCGCGAAGTCCGAATGTGAATGCGTCACGCGGCGTCCGACGCTGTCGGGATGATGGAGTGTAGCAGGGATGCCAGCTTGTCGGTAATCACGTCCCAGCCGTGCTCGCGCTCCACGTACTGTCGGCCGTTGCGCCTCATCGCGGCGCGCAGATCCTCGTCCGCCATGATCTCAGCCGCTCGCGCGGCAAGGTTATCGGGACCGTCGACGCAGAACATGTCGCGCCCCTCGACGACGCGTGTGCCGTATCCTCCGAGCTTCGTCGTCACGACCGGCACGCCCATCGCCATGGCTTCCAGGTTCTTGTTCTGGGTGCCGGAGCCGCAACGCATGGGCGACACGAAAACGTCGGCGTCGGCGAAGTACGGCCGAATATCCGGGACGCGACCAGTAACGACCACGCCCGCGTGCCGTTCGAGCCGTTTCACGCTGCGCGGCGGGTTGGCGCCCACCAGCAGCAGACGGGCGTCGGGCAACCGCGCGCGGACGCGGGGCAGCACATCCTCGGCCAAATGATACGCCGCGTCCGTGTTGGGAAAGTAGTCCATCGTCCCGGTGAAGAGCATCGTTGGTGGCCGCGCGCCTCGCGGCGCGTCGCTCGGCGTGTAGTAGTCGAGGTCTACGCCGTTTTCGATGATTTCCAGGGCGAGGTCGCCGTTGGCCGCGTGGATCGCCTCGCGGTCGACGGTGGAGCAGATGACGACTTTGTCGAAATCGCGGGCTATCTTGCCCTCGAAGCGCTCGGCCCGGCCGGCCTCGTGAGCCGTAAGCCACCGGAGGGCCGGGTTGCGCTCGCGTCCGGCGCGTCGCCGCAGGTTGAGGCTGAGGGCGTCGCCGAAGTCGAGCAGGCGCGGGACGGGGGCGTTCGCGACGTACTGGCCCATGCGGAAGAACTGGGCCTGCGCCACATCGGGTTGGCACGTGTCCAGTGTGGTGTCGACCATCCGCTGCATGTCCGGGGAGTACCACAGCCCGTTCTGCAACGGCTCCTGTCCCGCTAGGTTTCTCATAGCGCGCGCGCGCCCACTCCATCGGGGTCTGCGAACGACCTTGACCTCGTGACAGAGGTCGCGAAGCGCGGCGATGCCCGCCAGCTCACGTTCGGCCTCGTAGAATGTGACCAGGGTGATGCGGAACTGGCGCGAGAGTCCGCGAAGCAGGTTGAATGCCCGGATGCGGTCTCCGCGGTGGGGCGGGTATGGGAACCGGAGGCCGAGGAACAGGAGGTCCTTCACGCTGAAGTTCCTCCGATCAACCGGTCATCCGCCCACAGCATCTCTTGTGCTTTTTGCCGCTGCCGCACGGGCAGGGCTCGTTGCGCCCCACTTTCGTTCTCGACACCTGCTCTCGGGGTCGGATGTTCGTCGGGCGGACGGGAGGCGGCGCGGCATCCGGGTCGTGTTCGCCTTGGGGCGTGCCGACAGTCGGCTGACCCGTCTGCTGCACCTGGACACGATAGACGAACTGCGCGATGTCCTCGTGCAGTCGCCCCATCATCGTCTCGAAGAGCTCGAAGCCCTCCTTCTGGAACTCGACGACGGGGTCGCGGCCCGCATAGCCACGGAAGCCGATGCCCTCCTGGATATAGTCGATGCTGTGCAGGTGCTGCATCCAGTGATAGTCGATTCGGTCGAGGACGATGAGTCGCTCGACCTGGCGCATCGTCTCGGACCCTAGCAGCTGCTCGCGATGGTCGTACTGGCGATGGAATGCCTTGCGCAGCTGCTCGATGGCTTCATCCGGCTCGATGCCGTCGCGTGTCAGGTCGACGCCTTCCAGGTCGACGCCGCAGTTTCTCGTGGCGAACTGCGCGAGGCCGTCGACGTTCCAGGCGTCGGGTTCTTCCTCGGGCATGTGCTCCGCGACCTTGGCCTCGATAGTGGATTCGATCATGTCTAGGACATCGTCGCGTAGGCTTTCGTCGCCCAGGACGCGGTCGCGAATGTCGTAGACCAGTTCACGCTGCTGGCTGAGGACGTTGTCGTATTTGAGGATCTGCTTGCGGATCTCGAAGTGCTGCTGCTCGACGCGTTCCTGCGCCTTGAGGATGGCGCGGGTGAGCATCTTATGCTCGATGGGGATGTCGGACTCCATCCCAAGTCGGTCCATCGCGCCCATCATCCGATCGGACCCGAACTTCCTCATCAGGTCGTCTTCGAGCGACAGGTAGAAGCGGGATGCGCCCGGATCGCCCTGCCGGCCGGAACGCCCGCGCAGCTGGTTGTCGATGCGACGCGAGTCATGCCGCTCGGTGCCGATCACGTAGAGGCCGCCCATCCCGATGACGCCTTCGCCCAGGTGGATGTCGACGCCTCGCCCGGCCATGTTGGTGGCGATGGTGACCGCGTGTGGCTGGCCCGCCAGGGCGATGACCTCGGCTTCCTTCTCGTGTTCCTTGGCATTGAGGACGCGGTGTGGGACGCCAGCCTTCGTCAACTCGCGGCTGTATACCTCGGACGCCTCGACGGAGATCGTCCCCACAAGCACGGGGCGCCCTTGCGTGTTGGCCTCGACGATGTCGGTCACGACGGCGCGCATCTTGCCGGCGTAGTCGCGGAACACGAGGTCGGACCTGTCGTCACGCACCATCGGCCGGTTGGTCGGCACCACCACGACGTCGAGACCGTATATCTGGTGGAACTCGGTCGATTCTGTTACCGCGGTGCCGGTCATGCCCGCGAGCTTCTCGTACATGCGGAAGTAGTTCTGGAAGGTGATCCGCGCGACGGTGTGGCTTTCGTCGGCGATGCGCACGCGCTCCTTGGCTTCCAGCGCCTGGTGGAGTCCATCGCCGAAGCGCCGCTCCGGCTGCATGCGACCCGTGAATTCGTCGACGATGACCACTCGGCCCTCGTTGACGACGTAGTCCACATCGCGCTCGTAGGTGAAATGCGCGACGAGCGACTGTGTGCAGTGGTGCACCAGGTCGATGTTCACCGGGTCGTACATGTTGGTGACGTTGAAGGCTTTCTCCAGGCGGTCGACACCCTCCTCTGTGAGGGTAATCGAAGCCTTCTTCGACCTTTTCTCGTCGATCTCGAAATGCTCGTCGCGTTTGAGCTTCTCTACCACGCGGACCACGCGCATGTAGTCAACGGTATCCTTGCGCGGCTCCGAGATAATGTGGGGGCTTCGGGCCTCGTCGATGAGGATGCTGTCGACCTCGTCTACGACCGCGTAGTGGAGCTCGGGCTGGACCTTCTGATCCGGGTGCCGCGCGCTACTGTGGTCGCGGAGGTAGTCGAAGGTGAACTCGGAGTTCGTGCCGTACGTGATGTCGCACTCGTACGCGGCCTTCTTCTGCGCGAACGTGCCGCCTTCGAGCGTCACGCCGACCGTGAGGCCCAGCGCGCGGTGGATGCTGCCCATCCAGTCGGCGTCGCGGGCGGCGAGGTATTCGTTGGTGGTGACGACGTGCACGCCGCGGCGGGTGAGAGCGTTGAGGTACGCGGGCATCGTCGAGGCAAGCGTCTTGCCCTCGCCGGTGCGCATCTCGGCTATTCTGCCCTGGTGGAGCGCGACGGCTCCCAGCACCTGCACGTCGTAGGCGCGCTCGCCGATGGTACGGTGCGCCATCTCGCGCACGACCGAGAAGGCTTCGGCCATGATGTCGTCCAGGGCCTCGCCGTTTTCCAGCCGGGACCGGAACTCATCGGTCTTGGCGCAGAGCTCGGTGTCGGTTAGGGCGTGGGCGGCCGGCTCCAGGGTTCCGATGTGCGCGGCCACGGCCGAGAGTTTCTTCAGCTCACGGTCGTTCTTCGAGCCGACTATCTTCTGCATCACGTAGTTCAGCATCGCGCGTCCTTACTGCCCGTCGCCAGATGTGGTCGTCGGCGCCGGGCGCGCCGAAGATGGCGCGGCGTCAGCGTCAGTTTGGGTCTCGTCCTGGGAGGCGACCAATACGTTAACGCCCCAGATGCGGCGAAGCAAGTTCATGTAGCCCATCGCAGAGCCCACCGATACGACACTAACAACGTAGGCCAGGAACACGACGGTGACACCGAAGAACGCCGCGCCGGTTACCCATACGCTGACCTGCTCGGCCGTGCCCAGGCCGGCAGCGGAGGCGAATTGCCAGCCTGTGAGCCAAGCCACGGCACGCGAGTCCCCCCACAGCGCGTGCGCCGCCGCGGACACGATCTCGGGGTACCGCGGCGCGCCCGCGCACACCGCGCTCACCGTCCAGAAGAAGGCCCGCGCGCCGATCGCCACGAACGCCAGGCCCGACACGGCCGCTACGACGAGCGTCAGGACGTGGTAGGCCATCAGCCGCCACCCTTGGCCCCACACGATCACCGTCAACTGATAGGACGTCTCAACGGCCCGGTCATCGCTCACGCCCGCTATGGCG
>NYZG01000242.1 GCA_002687025.1 Candidatus Poribacteria bacterium | reverse complement strand
GAGCCAACGACTGCTGGGAAGAGTTCTGGCAGAAGAAGCAAGCTGCATGAACCAACACTCTGTGACCACACCCTCGCGGCGACGGAGGCGTTTGGGCAGGGGACCGCGACGGAATCGATGGGGGTGGCGCGCGCCGCGATTCATGGATTCGCCAACGAGGAGCGCCGACTCCTGACTGAGCGATCGGCGCACACCGCGTCCGCGGCACTCACTGCGGAGCTGGCGGCGGCACTCGGGGTAGCAGTTGCGTTCTTGGTCCTGATCCCAACCTGCGTGATCGTCCTTCGCAGCATATCCAGGCCGCTCCGCTCCGCCACGGGCGCGCTCAGCTCCGTCGCCTCGCGCGTCAGCGCGGCCGTACAGCAGCAAGAGGGTTACGTCGCCATTCAGACATCCGCCGTCACGGAGACCAGCGCGACCATGGAGGAGCTCCACGCCTCCCTGGAGAGCACGGGGATCCAGGCGCGGCACGCGGCGACGCAGTCCCAGGACGCGGTCACTCTCGGCCAGGAAGGGGCGTCCGCCGTGCTGCGATCCATCGCCGAGATGGACACCGTCCGCGCAAAGGTGGTGCAGATGGCGGACGAGATCGTCGCGCTTGGGGAGCAGGCTGACCGAATCAGCGTGGCGGCTTCACTGGTACAGGGGATTGCAGGCCAGACGCACATCCTGTCGCTGAACGCGGCGGTCGAGGCGGCCCGCGCGGGCGAGCACGGCAAGAGCTTCTCCGTGGTGGCGGACGAGATCCGCAAGCTGGCGGAGGAAAGCCGTCGTTCCGCGAGTGAGATCCAGGAGGTCGTCACGGGGGTCCAGGACGCGACGAACAGGACCGTGATGGCGGCCGAGGAGGGCGTGAAGGCGGTGGAAGGCGCGATCGCGGAATCGAAGGACAACATCGACGCGTTCGAACGGCTCACGGCCGGGCTTGAGGACTCCGTCGAAGGGGCGTCGACGACGTCCCGCGCGGTTGTGGAGCAGACGACGGCGCTGGGGCAGGTGACCCAGGCGATGCACGGGATCAACGAAGCCGTGGCCCAGACTACCGAAAGCCTGCGCGCGACCACGGGGGCCGTGGACGAGCTTCTTTCCGCGTCCCAGCTTATCAAGGCCCTGGTGTAGCCTGGTTACGCGCGCGGCGATCGCGGCCGGGGGTACACATCCGATCCGACCGGACGCCATGCGCGCGTCAGTTCAGGTGCGACGGCGCAGGCATGTCGCCGTGTTCCTCCTCGCGCTCCTCGACACGGCGACGGGCGGCCAGCACGGCGCGGTGATGGAAGCTGCGCTGCGTGAGCGCGTTGCGTTCGGTCCTCAGGAGGGTGTCCACGGAGTCCTGAGCCAGGAGCGCCTGCTTCTCACGCGGCGACAGCGGCATCACGGACGCGACGAGATAGGCGATGTCGGCCGCGTCATGTGGCAGATCGGCCTGCACTTCCCAATCGCGGTCCACGAGCGCAGTCAGGCGATCGTACGCTACGAACGCGCGCCCGACGGCGCCCGACAGGTCCAGGAGTTCGTCCTCGTCCAAGTCGGACACGAGTTGTGGCAGGAACGAAACACGCGCGCTCATGTACGGCTCTTCCTGCACGATCTCAGCGATGCGGAAGCGATGCTCGCCAAGGGCGAGGATATTCATGCGGCCGTCGTCGAGCTTCTCGACCTGCTCTATGCGAGCGACGGTTCCGATGGGGTGGACCCGCGCGGGGCCGCCCACCTCGGAGCCCTGACGGATCAGCACGACGCCGAAGGGGAGCTCGTCCCGCACGCATTCGCCGATCATCAGCTTGTAGCGGTCTTCGAAGATGTGAAGGGGCAGCGGCATGCCGGGGAACAGCACGGTGTGCACGGGGAATAGGCGCAGGTGCACCCCAGACTCGGGATCCGCGTCGGCCGCAGCTTCGGAGTTCGGGGCGTCGGAAGTCATATGCCGCCAGTGGGGTGGTCGTCGCGCATTGGGATGCCTGGCGCCGAGATGCTCGGCCGCTCTCGCGGACCCAACGCGCAGGCGAGCGTTACGCGAGCGCGGCAGATGCGGGATCCCTCGCCTTCGGCTCAGGACGGCCCCCTGCCCGCGACGTCCAAGTCGCGGCATCGGTCCAGAGGAACGGCACTAGTCTACATCGCGTCGCGGCACAGGGTCAAAATGCGCGGCGGCCCTTACCGCGAGGCGGGTCGGTGGGTCATCATGCGGTTCGGATGGAGTCGCGTTGACCGTTGTAGGCATCCGAGGCGTCCCGGCACATGAAACTCCTCATACTGTCGCCCAGCTTGCCGCTGCCCCCGACCGACGGCGGCAAGATACGCGTCCTCAATCTGCTCCGGCGGGCGGCCGACGAGTTCGACGTGACGATTCTGGCGCTGCAGACAGAGCCGACCGACGATGATGCGGCGGCCGCGCTCCGGGGTGATGGCATCTCAGTGACGCTCGTGCCGCGATCGCCGGCGCGCGTCCCGCGCTTGAGCCCGCGCGCGATCGTGGGTGCGCTTAGTCGCGACGTGCCTCTCGCGGCCGCCAAGTATTACCTGAAGGCGTATGATCGCGCTCTGACGGAGTTGCTCGAAGCGACTCCCTTCGACCTGGTCCACTTCGAGATGATCCACATGGCGCAGTACCTCCCGACGGTGCGCCGCTTCACCAACGCGCCCACGCTGCTCTCGACACAGAATGTGGATTCCGACGTGTGGCGACGCGCGACAGAGCATCAGCCCACGCGGCTGCGACGCGCCGCGTTCGGGTGGCAAGCGTCCGTCTTCGAGCGCGCGGAGCGGCGTGAAGGGCCGAAGTTCGACGGGGTCACCGCAGCGTCCGACCGCGACGCGGAGATGTACCGGACGCTCATCCCCGGCGTGCCCGTGGAGACGGTGGACAACGGCGTCGACCTGAGCGGCTACACGCCACGTCCCGATGACGAAGAGCCCGCAACCTTCGTCTACACGGGTAGCTACGATTGGCTGCCCAACGCCGACGCGGTGGCGTACTTCTGCCGCGAGGTGTGGCGGCGCATCCGCGAGCAACTGCCGGCCGCCCGATTCTTCGCGGTCGGCAAGGCGCCCACGGACGAGATGCAGGCGTGGCACGGTCATGACGGCATCACGGTAACCGGGCGTGTGCCGGAGGTGCACCCGTATATCGCCCGCGCGTCGGTGTACGTCGTCCCGCTGCGCATCGGAGGCGGCACGCGCCTCAAGATCCTCGAGGCGATGGGCATGGGCAAGGCGATCGTGAGTTCCTCTGTCGGCTGCGAGGCGCTGGACGTGGAACGTGGCCGCGACCTGTGCATCGCCGACGACCCGGCGGATTTCGCGGCCACGGCCGTGGCGCTTGCGACCGATGATGCGCGCAGACGGGAGCTTGGGATCGCCGGTCGTCGACGCGTCGAGGAGCGGTACGGATGGGAGGCCATCGGGGCCCGGATGAACGCGTTCTATCGCCTTCTCGCAGGCGCCGAATCGGCGTAGACCCCACCGGACGGCGTAGACTCTCTGTGTGAGACGCCTCCACGAGCTGAGGATCCGCCGATGTCCGCTCGCGCGTCGCGCACGCTGCTGATCTTCGCCAGGGAGCCGAACCCCGAGACGGCGAAGACGCGTCTCGCTCCCATGTTCGACGGCCCGCAGCGCGTGGCGTTGTACAGAGCGATGCTCCGCGATGTCGCCGACGCGTCGCGCGACGCCGACTGCGAGCGTCGCGTCTTGTGCTGGTCTCCCGAGGAAACACCGACGCTGCTCGGGGGCATCTTCGCGGGACACGACCTCGCGCCACAGCGCGGCGCAGATCTGGGAAGCCGCATGGCGTCGGCCTTCGAGGACGCCTTCGCCGCGGATGCGAACGCGAACGTCGTCCTGATCGGATCGGACGCGCCGCTGTTGAGGTCCCAGGCGATCGGTGAAGCGTGGGGTCTGCTCGAAGAGCGCGACGTCGTCCTGACTCCGAGCCACGACGGTGGATACTGCCTCGTCGGCGCGCGTGCCGGGGCAAGCGACGTCGTCCCGCGGCTGTTCCGTGGTATGCGGTGGAGCGAGACGGACGTCTTCGCGCAGACGATCCACAGGATCGAGACTCTCATCGCGCGGCGGCCGGCGATGACCTGCGGCATCCTCCCTATGTGCTACGACATCGACACGCCGCAGGACGTTCTGCGGCTCGAAGCGCATCTGCACGCGCTCGATCTCGCGGGTCAGCCGACGCCAGCGCACACCCTCGCCGCGCTGCGGAGCCTGCGATGAGCGTTCGCGACGCGAGACCGTATGTGAGCGTCGTCATCCCCGCCTATAACGAGGAAGCGGCGATAGGCCACGTGCTGGACGACATCCCGCGCGAGATGGTGGACGAGGTCATTGTCGTCGACAACGGCAGCACGGACCGCACCGCTGAGGTGGCTCTCCGGCGTAGCGCGAAGTTGGTGTCCGAGGAACGACGGGGGTATGGTCAGGCGTGCCTCGCGGGCGTGGATGCGCTTGACGACAGCTCGGAAATCGTCGTCTTCCTGGACGCGGACTACAGCGACGACCCGCGCGAACTGCCATGGTTACTGGCTCCGATTCTGGACGATCGCGCGGAGCTGGTGATCGGGTCACGCACGCTCGGGCATCGTCAGCGCGGCGCCCTCGCCCCGCAGGCCAGGTTCGGCAACCGGCTCGCGACGTTCCTCATCCGCCGCATATGGGGAGTGGCGTTCACGGACCTGGGCCCCTTCCGGGCCGTCCGCCGCGACACGCTGAGGGGCCTGGACATGCGCGACAGGAACTTCGGGTGGACCGTTGAGATGCAGGTGAAAGCCGCGATCCTGGGCGTGCGAGCGTTGGAGGCGCCGGTTAGCTATCGACGCCGTATCGGCAAGTCCAAGATCACCGGAACGGTGCGAGGGACACTGGGTGCAGGAGTGAAAATCCTGGCGACCATCGGTTACTATTGGGTCGTCGGCGTGGGTGTCGCCGGACGCCACCCCGCGGCATCGCCCGCACGCCACGAACGGGAGCCCACCGCATGAAGTACCGCCGTGACCCGTTTGGGAATTTCTTCGAGATTCAGAAGCAGATCGACCAGATATTCGACGCGTTCATCGAGGGACAGGTGACGGCCGGGCCGCCGGCGTCCGTAAACCCCGAGCAGCAGTTCTGGCGTCCGCCGATGGACGTCTACGAAGCCGCCGACGCGTTCATCGTGCGCGTGGAACTCCCTGGCGTTGATCCTGAGGACGAGGTGGAGATCGAGCTCACCGAGAGCGTGCTTACGATTCGCGGCACGCGGCGGGACCGCTCACGCGAGAAGAAGCAGCATTACCACCTTGCCGAAATCAACTACGGCGGCTTCGAACGCGCCGTGGCGCTCCCCGAAGCGATAGACGACGACGGGGAGCTGGTGGCGAACTACGACGACGGCTTCCTGGAGATCACGCTTCCCAAGGTAGCGCCACCCGTGGCGAAGACGATCCCCGTGCAGACGAAGCGACCCGAGCAACCCAGGACCATCGAAGCCGAGGAACGCCAGGAAGGCCCCTCGCTCCCCGGAGGAGACACGGCCGCGTCGTCGGAGGAGGACGAAGGATGACGACGAAAGCGGATGTCGACGTCGAAGAGCTGGAAGAAGTCGAAGACCTAGAGGAAGACGAAAAGCCGGAGGAGCCGGAAGCGGACAGCGACCTCGACGAGCTCGCGGAGGACGCCGGGGACGAGGCCGACGCGCTGCCTCTGCCGGAAATGCTGTTCGGTGAGGAGGATCCCGCCGAGAAGCCGATGGAGGAGGTCGACGTCCCGGAGGAGCTGCCCATCATCGCGATGCGCGGCGGCACGGTGGTATTCCCCGGGATGCCGCCGACGCCACCGTTCATGCCCCCGTATCTTGCGTTCCAGGGCGGCCGGGCAATGTCGGCCGTCGAGGCGGCGATGCGTGACGAGCCGCGTGTCGTGGGATTGATTCAGTTGCGCGAGGATCCGACGGACAAGGAATTCACACTCGACGACATCCACGCTATCGGCACGCTCATCTACATCGCGCGGTTCCGCAAAGGCGACGAGGGCGCGTTCCTCCTCGTGCAGGGCCGCGCGCGCATCCGCATCTTGGAGTTTACGCAGCAGGAGCCGTACATCACCGCGCGCGTCGAGGCGCTGACCGACCTGGTGCTCGAGGACGTGGAGATGGAGGCGCTGAAGCGGTCGGTGCGTTCGCAGTTCGGGGAGATGGCGAAGCTGTCCGGCAACCATCAGGAAGAGATCGCCGAACTGGCGGATCACATCGATCACCCTGGGCATCTCGCGGACTTCGTGGCGACGCTGACGGAATTCAAGGCGGAGCAGAAGCAGGAGCTCCTCGGAACGCTGGACGTTACCGAGCGGCTGCACAAGCTCTCGCAGATGCTGGGCCGCGAGGTGAACGTGCTGACGGTCGGCGCGGAGATCCAGTCTCAGGCGCAGGAAGAGCTCAGCAAGGATCAGCGCGAGTACGTCCTGCGTCAGCAGTTGAAGCAGATCCGCAAGGAGCTCGGCGAGGAAGAGGATCAGAGCGCCGAGATCGACGAACTCCGGGAGCGTGTGGCGGAGGCAAGCCTGCCCGAAGAGGCGCACAAGGCCACCACGCGCGAGCTGGATCGACTGGCGCGCATGCCTACCGCGGCTGCGGAGTACACCGTCTCACGGACGTACATCGAGACGATCCTGGAACTCCCCTGGCACGAGGCGACGGAAGACAACCACGACATCAAGGCGGCCTCGGACGTCCTCGACGAGGATCACTTCGGGCTTAAGAAGGTGAAGGAGCGCATCGTCGAGTATCTCGCGGTGCGCAAGCTGAAAGCGGACATGCGGGGGCCGATCCTGTGCTTCGTCGGGCCCCCGGGCGTAGGGAAGACGTCGCTGGGTCGGTCGATCGCTCGGGCGCTGGGACGCAAGTTCATCAGGATGTCCCTCGGCGGGCTGCGTGATGAGGCTGAGATCCGTGGACATCGGCGGACGTACATCGGGTCGCTGCCCGGCCGCATCATCCAGAACCTGCGCACCGCGAGCTCGAACAACCCCGTCTTCATGCTGGACGAGGTGGACAAGCTTGGGAGCGACTTCCGCGGCGACCCGGCGTCGGCGCTGCTGGAGGTTCTCGATCCCGAGCAGAACCACACGTTCACGGACCACTACCTCGACATTCCGTTCGACCTGTCGAAGGTGATGTTCATCGCCACGGCGAATATGATGGACTCGATACCGGCGCCGCTGCTGGACCGCATGGAGGTGATCACGATCGCCGGGTACACGCCGGAGGAGAAGATCGCCATCGCTCGGCAGTACCTCGTGCCGAAGCAGACCGAAGAGCACGGCCTGACCGCCGAGCAGGCGGAGATCGACGACGGGGCGCTCGCGCGCGTGGTGAAGGAGTACACGCGCGAAGCGGGCGTGCGCAACCTCGAACGCGAGGTCGGCTCTGTCGTGCGGAAGATCGCCCTGAAAGTCGCGCAGGAGGACGCCGAGAGCGTCTCGGTAACGCACGACGACATCCCGGAGCACCTCGGGCCGCCGAAGATCATCGAAGAGCTGGCGGAGCGCGTCGACGAACCAGGCATCATCACGGGCCTGGCGTGGACGCCCACCGGCGGGGACATCCTGTTCATCGAGGTGACCAAGATGCCCGGCAAGGGTGAGCTGAACATCACCGGCAGCCTGAGCGACGTGATGAAAGAATCCGCGCAGGCGGCGCTGAGCTATGTCCGGTCCAACGCCGACGAGATGGGCATCGATTCGGAGTTCTTCGAGAAGCACGACTTCCACATCCACGTGCCCGCGGGCGCGGTGCCGAAGGACGGGCCGTCGGCCGGCGTGGCCATGACGACGGCGATCGCATCGCTGGCGACGGATCGGAAGGTGAAGTCGTACCTTGCTATCACGGGCGAGGTGACGCTACGCGGCAAGGTGCTGCCGGTGGGCGGGATCAAGGAGAAGTCGCTCGCCGCGAAGCGCGCAGGCGTGAAGACGGTCATACTTCCCGCGCACAACGAGAAGGACCTGGCCGAGCTGACCGACAACGAGCGCGAGGGCTTGACGTTCATCCTCGCCGAGTCCGTGTCCGACGCGATGGACGCGGCCCTGGAGGCGTAGCATTGCTCGCGAAACGCATCATCCCTTGCCTCGACGTGAAGCTGGGGCGTGTCGTCAAGGGCGTGAACTTCGTCGGGCTGCAAGACGCCGGCGATCCCGTCGAAGCCGCCGAGATGTACGACAAACAGGGCGCCGACGAGTTGGTCTTTCTCGACATCACCGCGTCGCACGAAGAGCGCGACATCATCCTCGACATCGTGAGTCGCACGGCGGAGCAGTGCTTCATGCCGCTCACGGTCGGCGGCGGGGTGCGCGTGGTCGAGGACATCCGTCGCCTGCTGAACTTCGGCGCCGACAAGGTGTCGATGAACACGGCCGCCGTGCTGAACCCGGATATGGTCGCGGCCGCGTCCGCGGCCGTGGGCTGCCAGTGCATCGTCGTCGCGATCGACGCGAAGGGCCGCGGTGACGGCACGTGGGAGGTGTACACGCACGGAGGGCGCGAGCCCACGGGCATCGACGCGGTCGAGTGGGCGCAACGCGTAACGGATCTCGGCGCGGGGGAAATCCTGCTGACCAGCATGGATGCCGACGGGACGAAGGACGGCTACGACATCCCCATCACGCGGGCGATATCGGAGGCGGTGACGATCCCGGTGATCGCCTCGGGCGGGGCGGGCAGCCTGGAACATCTGCGCGAGGCACTGGACGAGGGCAAGGCGGATGCTGCGCTCGCGGCCTCCATATTCCACTACAAAGAGCACACGGTCCAGGACGCAAAGGACTACCTGCGCGCGCGAGGCGTGTGCGTCCGCTGACGCAAATCAGCATCGAGCGCTGTCAGCGCGGCCGGCGCTGAGAGACCGCGTGGCCGTTGCGGAGGCGCATCATCACCGACTACGGCAACATCCCACGGCCGCTCCCGACGAGTCGTCTGTGAGCGGGCCCCAGGCCACGACAAGTCCGTTTCAGGCGCTGCCGAAGGTCGAACCCCATCTGCATCTGGAGGGCGCCATCCGGCCGAGCACGGTCGAGGAGCTTGCCCGCCGGTTCGACCCGTCGTTCCGCCTTGCGGATTGGGAGTGGACGCGTCCGGGGTTCCGCTACGCCGACCTGGCCGACTTCGTGGCCACCATGCGCGGCGTGCTCAACATGGCCCTGGAACGGACGGATGACTACGCGCGCGCGATGTACGAACTCCTGCACGACCTCGCCGACGAGAACGTCGTCTACGCCGAGCCGAGCGTCAGCACGAGTCGACTGGCCCGCATGGGCCTCGACATCGGCGACGTGCTCCGCGCGATCGACGACGCGCGCCTACGCGCCGAAGCCGAACGCGACATCCACGCGGGAGTGATCCTCGCCTTCGGCCGGGGGAAGGACACGCAGGTGGCCGAGGAGTGCGCGACACGCTTCGCGGATTGGCGGGCGCACGGAGTCGTCGGCGTCGATCTGCACGGAGTCGAGAGCGCGGGGCCGGCGGCGCCCTACGCCGACGTGTACCGCGCCGCGCGAGACGCCGGGCTCGGCCTGCGGGCCCACGCGGGCGAAGGCATGGGCGCCGACAGCGTGTGGGAGGTCGTTCGGTCGCTGGGCGTGTCGCGCATCGCGCACGGCGTACGCGCGGTCGAGGACGAACGGCTCGTGGACTATCTCGCCGAACACGCCATCATCCTCGACATCTGCCCTACGAGCAACGTGAAGCTGCGCGTCGCTCCGTCCATGTCCGAGCATCCCATCCGCGCGCTGTACGATCGCGGCGTGCCGGTTACCGTCAGCACGGACGACCCGCTGATGTTCATGGTGACCATGTCGGAGGAATACAGGGCGCTCTCGGAGCATCTCGGCTTCACGCGCGCGGAACTGGAGCGTGTCACGCTGAACGCGGTCGATGCTGCGTTCCTGCCGGAGGACGACAGGCGTGCGCTGCGGTTGGTCGTGAGAGAGGGCTTCCCGAGGTCTACACGCCCTCGCGCGTAGACACGCCTCGGTACGTCCGGCAGGACGCCCGATCTGACCAGACGCCGCTAGACCGCCGGGCTCAGCGCCTCCATCGCTTCCGCGGCCGCTGCGGTGTTCAGTCCGTCATCCGAGGAGACCAATGTGAGCGGGGTGATGCCATGCTCCTCGCCGAGACAGAGCGCAGAGGCAAGCTGCACAGCGTCATACCCACGTAGAACGTACGCGCGTGCCAGGGCCGTGGCGCGGTCCACCACCCACGGCGTGAGAGCAACAACGTTCGCGCGGCCGCGCAGATCACGCTCGAACCGTTCGAGCACGGCGTCAACGCCGAGATCGCCCAGATCACCGGCGCGGCCACGTCGCGATACTGCGGCGGCAACTTCGACCACCGTGATGTGCGCGATGTAGAGGTGATGCCCGATTCAGGACTCACCAGGCGTCGCATCTCGTCAGAGCCGGCTTCGTCCACATAGCACTTGACGACGACGCTCGTGTCCAAGAAGTAGGCGCCCACTACCGCCGTTCCCGAATAACCGTGTCCGAAAGGGGTTCCCCTCGCACGGCGACCGGCGTGTAGTCCCAGTACTCTTCCGCCGTCATGCCTTGCGCGACACTGACAAGCACGCCCGCACTGAGGAGGCGGCTGTTCCGTTCCGCGTGAACGCGCTCATCGCCCTTGTTGAGCACCGCCTGCAAGGCCTCCCACGCTGCGGCAAGGTCGTCCTCGGGCAGGCTGTCGACCAGCTGTCTCATGTCTTCGCGTGTGGCGCCGGCCATTGAATCCCCGTTCCTGCCATCAGCTCGCGGTCGGTTGGGCTCCCAACACCTCACTAAGGACTATACTACGGCCTGGAGAAGGGCCGGATCCCGCGGCCCGGCACAACCGGCGTGGCTACCCCGCGACGCGCCCGTGACACCTACCTTTGCCGATGAGCAGTCGACGCTTCGTCGCGCGGAAAAGTGTCACACTCCCCGCGCCCGGGCAACATATACAAGCAGAGATGACCACGACGCTGCCGACTCGAGATGAGCCGGCCCGCGATCCCGTAGACCAACTCATCCTGAGTCGTGTCGGGCTCGTGCGGCGCATCGGCCGGGCGCGGCTGCACAGGCGTGACCATGTGGACGATTTCGTCCAGACGGTGGTGCTCGCTCTGTGCGGCAATAGGGATGGTCTGCGCGCCGCGCGCGACCCGTCGAAGTGGGTCGCGGGCGTCGCCCACAACACCGCGAAGATGTGGAACCGGCGCGAGACACGCGGCAACGCGAACGTCCCGGCCGCCACTGCCGCGCCCGACATGGCACCGGACGACGCGCTGCTGCGCGAGGAACGTCACGCCCTACTGGCGTCGGCACTGGCGCGGCTCGACGCACGAGACCGGGCGCTGGCTCTCGCCGCTCACGGTGAGGATGGCGGCTACGGGTCGGCTCAGCGTGCGAGCGGCCTCTCCTATGCGGCCGCGCGTCAACGCGCGCATCGCCTGAGGCGCGGCCTGCGCGCGCGCCTGGAGGGTCTGCTCCCGGGTCTGGCGGGAGTGGCGGCGACAAGAGAACAACGGAGGCTCGGAGAGATGCGAACGGGTGGATACAGGATGTCGGCGGCCCTGTCCGTCGGCGCGACGTTGCTCGTGGTTGGGGGATTGGTAATCAGCGCCGCTCTCGCCGACAGCCGCTCCGACCAACTGGAGTGGGCGCCCGCGCCTCCGTCGATGATGGTGGAACTGGGAGTGCCGGCGCCAGGATCGCGCCTGTCCCCCGCCGACAGCGACGCGGTGCACACGCCGGCCTCCGCGCCGATGCTACAGCCACCGGCCGAGGGCGTCGGCGTGTGGCACCACCGGGCTTCCATGCCCACCGGCCGGGGGTTCTTCTCCTCCGTTGTTCTGGACGGCCACCTTTACACGATCGGCGGCGACAACTTCGTAGACGGGCAGTGGATCGCGTACGCAGATGTCGAGCGCTATGATCCCGGCGCAGACACCTGGTCCGCCGTGGCCCCCATGTCCGCGCCCCGCACGACTGAGTCATCGAGCAGCGTCGTGGACGGCAAGATCTACACGATGGGTGGGGCCAGCCACGTTGGTGGAGTCGCGCAGATTACGGAGGAGTACGATCCGCTCATCGACGAATGGCGGCGGGTGGCCGATATGCCGACCGGGCGACACAGCCTAACGACGGCTGCGGTGGACGGCCTGATCTACGCCATCGGAGGCGCCGTCAACGGGCAAGCGAGCGCCGTGGTGGAAGTGTACGACGTTGCTGCGGACGCGTGGAGCTTCGGCACACCGATGCCCACTCCGCGCATGGGTCCAGGGGCCGCGATGATCGACGAGATCATCTACGTCATTGGCGGCGAGGGCGGCGGTTGGCTGCAGGGTCTCGAGGTCACCACGGTGGAGGCGTACGACCCCGCGCTGGACAGTTGGGTCGCGCTGGCGGACATGCCACACCCACGCATGGGGTTCGGCACAGCCGTAGTCGCTGGGCTCATATACGCGGTCGGGGGCGGCGGCAACGGGGGACAGATGTCCGCGGTGGACATCTACGACCCGGCCACGGATGAGTGGACTACCGGCGTCGGACTCGACGTTGCGACCAGCTTTCTCACGGCGCACGCCATCGACGGAGTCATCTACACCGCAGGCGGTTTCCCGAACGCGACGGGTGTCCTCGCCTTCGACACCGGCATGGGCGCAGACCTGTCGACACGTGGCGTGTCGCCTCGCGGCAAGCTGGTCATCCCGTGGGGCGCTCTAAGGCGCTAGACCCGCGGGTAAGGGCCGCCCTGGCGCCCTTCCCTGATGACCCCGTAGCGCGAGGCCCCCGCCTCTCGGGCTGACCGGCGCGCAGAACCGGCCCTAGTGGGTCGGCATGCCCATCCGTACACTCACTGCGGAGCCACGTTGAAGCGGCTGCCGCCCCGCAGGCGGCATGTGGACCACGGCCGAACGTGCACTGCGAGACCGGAGCATGCCCGCACTGACAACCCGGCGGATTCGGCGGGAACGGATGCCTCGGACGGATTGAACCTGCCTGCCAAGGTGGCGTTATGGCACTCTGTATCGCGCAACCTAAGGAGGAACATCATGAAGTGTGGATGGTTGGGGGCAACAGCCATAGGGCTGTTCACCCTGTCGTACATGGCGATGGGTCAAGGGCCGTCCGCGGATGGGAAGGCGGCAACATCGTGGGCGTCGATGAAGTCGCAACGATCAGTTCTGTCGGTGTCGGCCGCTCCGTCGGGTGGCGCGGCTCGGATATTCGTAGAACCCGTTCGTGGTCGTCGCGTTGGGTCGGATAGGTCGCTCTGGGTGCACGTGTTCATGGCCAAGGGTGGCAAGCCCGGAGGTGGCGGAGGCGGAGGCGGGGCGGCAAGCCAAAGCCCACTCAGGACTGCTCGGACGGAAACGTGGACAATGACGCGAACCTGCATGGGTGGCGTCTTCTGGACGGTACCTCGTGGACCTACAACCCGAACAGCACGCCGTCGGACATCCTGTTGTCCTCGGGGCTGTCCGTGGAGTCGGCGCTGAAGGCCTCAGCAGCATCTTGGAGCAACGCGCCGTCCGGTCCCGTCCTGTCGATCACGATGTCGGACCTGGGCGCATTCATCGGCCCGGCGGCAGACGGGGAGAATCTGATCGGGTTCGGTCAGTTCACCGGCAAGGGTGCGAAGCAGACGCTGGCCGCGGCGTGGACGTGGGTGGACGAGACCACGGGCGTCGCAACGGACACGGACATCTTCTTCAACACGTCGCACAAATGGGCGGTGAGCGATCCAGGGCTGGCGGGCGCCGCCTGCGGCGACCCGGATCGATACGACATCCAGAACATCTTCACGCATGAAGTAGGCCATCCCGTCGGCGTGGCGCACAGCGACGACGGAAACGACGGCCTGCGGAAGGCGACCATGGCGCCGACGGCGTCCAAGGGCGAACTCCGCAAGGTCACACTCGCCGACTACGATCTGAATGGACTGATTGGCGCGTACTGACCGTAGACCGGTTCGATCTCGATCAAACGCCCGCCCGGAGAGGCCGCAAGCGACCGCGTAGCCGCGAGTCGCTTGCGGCCTCCGTCGCTGATGGCCCCATGGCCGGGGCGACGCTCCCCGCCGCGATGCCCCCATCCCGTTCCACTCCGTCGATCCTGCCGTGAACGGCCTGCCTCACGCTTCCAACGGAGACGCGCTCAATGGCCTCGGCTTCCGCGAGCCGGTGTGTCGCGCCCAGGTCGCGGATCGCCACTCGATCGCGTCACGTCACCGGCGACGGCCGTGATACACTACGCGGCGACACGCCGCCATCCAATGGGAGCGACACATGGCCTTTACGTTGGGCGTTCTGACCGACGAGATCAGCGAGGACCTCCAGGAGGCGATCGACATCGCCAAGAGCTGGGATATCGACCACATCGAGTTGCACAACGCCTGGGGCGCCAACATCTGCGACCTGTCCGACGCCGACCT
>NYZG01000241.1 GCA_002687025.1 Candidatus Poribacteria bacterium | reverse complement strand
TCGGGTGCGGCGAGCGCTTCGGCACGTAGTCCAGCACCGTCACCCGCCGCGCGCCGCCCTGCAGCAGCGCCATGATCTCGAAGGTCGGGACCATGCTGCCGGCGATCAGCGCGTGCCCGCCGTCGTGGCGTCGCTCGCCGCCCTGACGTCGCACGGTCACAGTTCCGCCCCAAGAAAGGCGGCGGTTACCAGCTGCCGGCGCCCACACCCGAGAGCCACCACATGCCGACAGACGACACCCTCACAGCACACATAGCTCGCATGGAGTCGCGATACGACGCCGACGCGATGATGGTCACCGCCACGATCGGCGGCATCGGCTATCACACGGCGCTGACGCCAGGGACGCCCGTGCACCCGACGCGCGATTCGCTGCGCTACGCCCACGAGCTGCTGCTCAGCGAGTCGCCAGAGCATCGGACGCGCGCGCATGGGATCATCCGCAAGGTGATTTCGTTGCAGGACACGAACCCCGACAACCGGACGTACGGCATCTGGTCGTGGTATCTCGAAGAGCCGCTGGGGGATATGCGCCCGCCCGACTGGAACTGGGCGGACTTCCTCGGCGCCATCCTCGCGACGATCCTCGCGCGGATTCCCGAACGCGTGCCCGAGGCTCTGGCAGGGGAGATGAAGGCGTCGCTGGCGCATGCGGCGGCGGCGATCGTGCGACGCGATGTCGGCCCAGGGTACACGAACATCGCCATCATGGGCGGCGGCGTGACGGCCGCGGCGGGAGAACTCCTGGGCGACGCCTCCCTGTCGAACTATGGCCGAGAACGGCTCGGAAAAAGCGTCGAGCACGCCGGCCATCACGGCAGCTTCAACGAATTCAACAGCCCGACGTACACGTTCGTGGCGCTCGCGGAGTTGGAACGGACCCTCGCGATCGTGCGTGACCCGATAGCGCGAGAACACGCCGAGGCGCTGCGACGGTTCGCGTGGGGATCGATCGCCGCGTACTACCACCCGGCGACGGCGCAGTTCGCCGGGCCACAGAGTCGCGCATACAGCGACTGGCTGCCCGCGTCCACGGTCGCGAAGCTCGTGCGAGGCACGGGTCTGCCCCTGCCGTACCGCGCGGGCGATGGCTCGTTGGCGGCGCCCGAGGCCGACGCTGGTGAGCCGTCGCTGTTCCCATCGCTGCCATGCCCCGACGACATCCGGCCACGGTTCGAGGCGCTGCCCGAGACGCCTCACGAACTGCGGCAGACCTTCGTCCGGGAGAAGGACGCATCGAGGTCCATCACCGGCGCGACGTGGTTCGACGAGGAGGCGTGTCTCGGGTCGATGAACCGTGGGTACTTCTGGACGCAGCGGCGCGTGCTGCTCGGCTATTGGCACACCGAGGAGGACGCGGCCGTGTGCCTGCGACTGCGGTTCCTGCACGATGGACGCGATTTCGCCTCGGCGACCGTGGAGAACGCGCAGGCCGGCCCAGCCGTGCTGACGCGCTTCGGCACGCGTCCCGACGGCGGCGACTGGCACGGGCATCTCGACCGACCGGAAGACGGCGTGTTCCACGCGGGGTCGTTCCGAGCGCGGTATCAGCTTCAGGGGGTCGGCGTCGCGGCGCATCAGCTCAACGACACGACGTTCGCACTCCGCGCCGGGTCGCGCGAGGCGATCGTACACGGGCTGCCCGGCGTGTTCTTCGGCCACGACGTGCGTTGGGAGCACGGCCAGGAGGGCACATCGCCTACGTGGACGCCGTGTGCTACGAGGGCGAACGCGCCCCCTTCGACTTCCACCACCCCGGCCCCGTGCGCGTGGGCGCGGGGATGCACGTGCGCCAGGTGGACGGGAACGGGCGGGTGACGGCTCCCAGAGCCTCTGCGGATGACGGGGTCATGTCGCTGAGCTGGCCGGCGCATGGCCTCGCCATCGACTGACGGGGTCGCTGGCGCGGACAGGCTCCACGCGCTACCGTCTCGTCAGGAGGCGTGCGCATGATCTATGCAAGCGCGGTGACGGTGGCCATGCTTCGACGCAGACGCCAGCTTGCGACGGAGATGATGGCGCGGCGGGCGAGAGAGCGCGCCGGCGGGCCCTCACCGGCCAACCCAGCAGCGGAACGGCGCCGGCCGCACCGGCCCGCCTATTGGCGCTTCATCGCGGACGAGTTCCGGCATCTCGGGGGTGCCCTTGGACGTGTCCTGCGGCGTATGCGCGGCCGCTGACACCCGCTTGACGAACGTCGGACGGCCCGCGCTAAGGCCATCGCAAGCGCGACGGTCAGCCGTGGCCGAGAAGAGGCCTCCGGTGGTGGGAGCGTACTGTTAGGTGGCGTCTACTCGGACGCGGCTTCGGCGATCAGTTGCGCTAGGGCGGCGTAGACGTCGTCCACTTCCATCGTGCGCGGATCGCGCGCGGTGAGTAGCCTCACATGTCTTCCTCGCGCCCCGAACCGCACGGGGTCCGTCCTGAAGTACATGCCGACCGTTGGGATGCCAACCGCGGCGGCCAGGTGCTTCGGCGCCGAGTCGTTCCCCACAAAGCCGTGGCATCGCGCCAGGAGCGCCGCCGTCTGGGAGAATGTCGTCTTGCCGGCCAGCCCGACCGGTTGGGACTCGGCCAGCTCCTGCACCTCGACGATCAACGGCTCTTCGACGATGGCCCCTACGAGCAGCGCCGTGTATCCCGCGTCGGCCAGGCGATCGGCCAGGCGCGCGAATCGCGTTGGCATCCACCGCTTCGCAGTCACCGGCGACCCCACGTGCAGAGCGACGAGTCGCTCACCGTCCGAGATGCCCAGCCTGGACAGCAGGTCGGCCACGGCCGCGGAATCGGCATCGGCGCAGTAGTAGGCGGGCAGCCGCTGAGGGGCGTCTATGCCGACTCGCTCCAACAGAGCGAGAGCCGCGTCCGTCTCGTGCGCGGGAGGCCGTCCGCCGGACAGACGCGCGTCGATGCGCAACGCGCCGCGATCCACCCAGCATCGACACGCCAGCAACAACGTGAGCCACGTGCCGCGCAGCGTGAGCGTGAGGTCGTATTGGCCGCGCATCGCCTCGAGCGCCCGCCACTTCCGGGCGGCCGCGTCGCACGGTCCGCCGTCACGACGGAACGCGCGCGGGTTGAACTCCATCATGCGGTCGATGTGCGGGTTGCCGACGAACGCGGCGCGGTTCCAGCGCGCGCAGAGCAGGTCTATGCGGGCGTTCGGGTAACGCCGCCGCAGGTTCTCGAATACGGGCGTGACGAGGATGCCGTCGCCGATGTGATCGAGCTTGATGACGAGGATGCATCGCGGGTCGGCGGGTACGGGGCGTCGGGCGAAGACGAGACGCCACAGGACCCACGATACCGCGAAGAACAGCCGCTCCATCATGCTACGGGGCGGCAGGTGTTTGGAGGCGCATCAGTCGTTGGGTTCTTCGTCGGGGAGGTCCCGCTCGTGGATCAGCCCACGGTCTTCTGTTGGGAATTCCGGCGGGAGCTGGGTCTTGTCGTCGTAGATGGCCCCTCGGAGATTGGTGCGGTGGAGATCGGCGCCGACCAAGCTGGCTCCGCGCAGGTCGGCCTCGCGCATGTCGCTGCCGAAGAGATTGGCGCCGCTGAAGACACAGTCTCTGAAGTTCAGACCGCTCAAGTTGCCGCCCCACAGCTCCGCCCCAGTCATCACCATGCCGGTCATGTCCGCGGCGAGCAGTTCGTCTCGCCTTTCGAAGTTCACCCACTCGGTGACCTGCTCTAGTGTCGGACGCTCGGCCATTCGTCTCCCCCGCTCGATGCTCAGAGTACCCACATGAAGAGGAACGCTATCACTACGGTCACGGCGACGATGCCCAGCACGAGCCGCCTGCGGCGCGCGGCCTGCTGGAGCCAAAGGTCGTCGGCGTTCGGCTCGCGCACCTCGACGCGCACGGTGAATCGCTCGCGCGGCTTGTCACGCGGGCCACCCACGACGGTGTACCGGCCTTTCACGCCATCAGGCGTATCGCGCGCCATAGTCGACCCCACGCCGTTGGGCTAGAACATGACGGTAAACGACGCCAACGGCGCGCTCCAGCGCGGAGCGCGCGTCACCGGTTCCATCAGATTTGTCGGCGGAGGCGGCGCGGGAAGCAGCGGCTCGTTGCGGTCCCGGCCGCGCATCCGCCAGTAATCGTACAGCCCGATGCCGATCGCCAGTCCGGCGGCGCTGGCGCCAACGATGTTCCAGTCGTTGCCCTCGACGCCCGCGCTCAGGTTGCCCGCGCTCACGACGCGCACGCTCTTGACGATCAGGAAGCTGTGGATCGCCGTGAAGGGCAGTGCTGTCAACGTCACGATTTCGAAACGGCGGAGAGCGGACTCCCCAGGGGGCGCGGCCGCCTCGACCGGATCGGTCGGCCTCGGAGCGGACAGGTCAGGGGCGGGCAACGGGGGCGGCGCCTGAGCGTGAGCGGTCGTCGTCCACGCGAGGAGCAGCAGCGCAAGCAGCGCAAGCGGGCGCCCGTCGAGGCGTGTCGGAGATGTCTGAACCGTCTTCACGCTAGCGCCCTACGTCTCACCGTCGGCCGGCTCTGGCTCGGGCTCCGGCTGCCGTCGATACCGGATGATGTACGCCGCGAGCATGCCGGCGCCGGTGCAGATGAACATATCCGCCAGGTTGAAGAACGGCCACTGGTACGCCCCGATATCGACGTCGATGAAGTCCACGACGTACCGCAGACGGACACGGTCGATCAGGTTGCCGACGGCGCCCCCGGCGATGAACGCCAGCGCGAGTCTCATCCAGGGGCTGTCCCGGTACGACCAGTAGTACCATCCGATGAATCCCAGCGCGAGCACGGACGTCACGAGCAAGAACACGCTAACGCGGCCGGGCCCGGACAACACCGAGAATGCGCCGCCGGTGTTCTCCTGTATCCGCAGGTGAAAGATGCCGCCCATCATCGGTATCGGGTCGACGTGTTGGAACGCCACCGGCAGTTCTATGCCGCGAGCAGCGAACAGGTCTACAATCGAGTGCTTCGTCCACTGATCGGCGACCACGAGCAACACGGCGAGGACCACGACGAATGCGTGGGGCGCCAGCGCTCGACCCGCGACAGGAGTGTCAGTGTCCGCGCTCATACCTGCCCCTCGGCGCCGGGGGGCGCTACGAGCTTGGTCCTGACGACGTCCCGCTTGAGATCGTCCTCTGTAACGTCCGCGGCGGCGACCACTTTGACCGGGACACCCACAAAGGCGGACAGATCCTCCTCAGTCTGCGTGATCGATTCGAGCGTCTCGGCATCCTGGACGATCAACACCGCCTTGCGGGGTCTACGCTGCCGAGACTCGACACGCGTCCGCATGTCCGTTGCCGCGTCCATCCAGGGCCTGTAGGGCGCGGATTCCTCAACCGGCGGCAACTCGGGTCGACGTCTGGCATTCGCGTTGGTCGGCAGAGCCCACTCGGAGAGGAATATGCTCTCGGCATCGGGGGCCCCGTAGCCTTCGCGCCACACGTGTTCGGCGAGCATCGGCACGAACGGCGTGCAGAGCTTCAGGTACTGTAATCCCCACTCACGCAGCATCGACTTCATCCGGTCGGCCTGTCCCAGCTCGCACTCGTCGGTGTCTTCCATCTCGTCGACGGTGACGCGCAATCCGTCGATGTCCTCGCGGAGGGACCGGACGCCGGCCCATGCGGCGGCGAAGTCGTACTCGCGGAACGCGCGGACGATGTCGTGTCGTGTCGTCTCGAAGTGCGCCGCGAACATGCGGGTCATCGCCGGCGGGGGCGCGGTGGTCTTCACCATCCGGGCGGCGTCGCGCGTCGTGTATGCCAGTCTGCACAGCGTGTCGCATAGGGCATCGTAGACACCGGCAACGCGTTCGAGGGCCTGCGCATCCGAGTCACCCGCGTCCTCTTCCTCAGATAGCACGAGCAGGCGCAGCATGTCGGACCCACCCGCGGTGTTGTCGAGCAGCGAGGAGAGCGACTTTCGCTCCAGCAGTTCTTCGGGCCCCGCCTGGGCTCGGGCGTCGCACACGTGGAGGAATTGTGTCGGGAAGTGCTCCTTCGTCGCGTAGAGGGCGAGCAAGAGGCGCCCAAGCCACGCCTCGGCGCGGTCGGTCTGTTCGATGTATATGTCGCCTACGGCCGCGGTCTCGCGTCGCCCCTCCATATTGAGGAGTGTCGTGAGGAGCGTCGCCATGCGCGGGTCGACGATGCTCGTGTCCTTGCGGAACTCTCTTGCGCCGCATCCGGCGCAGATGACGTCGTTGGCGAGGATGTCGTCGGCTTTCGCGGGGAACCAGGCGTCGGTGCCCTTGTGGCTGATGAAGTCGCGCGCTGCCTTTACGGACCGCTCGACTTCGAGTTGCTCGCCGCACTTCTGGCAGTAGAACGCCGGGACGGGGAGCCCCCAGACGCGCTGTCGCGACGCGCACCATTCCTGCTGCGAGCCCACACGCTCGACGAGTTCGTCTCGGTAGCCGGCCGGGAAGCAGTCGATGCCCTGCAACGCCTGCGCCGCGCGGGCGGCCAGCCGTTTCCTGGCCGGGTCGAACATCCACTGGTCCGCGGGTCTGAACACGGCCGGGCTTTCGCAGGTCCAGCAGTGCGGGTACGGCAACTCCACCGGGTCCGCGAGCATCAAGTAGCCGAGGTTGTCCAGGTGCAGGGCGATGTGCTGGGACGCGTCGAACACGCCCAACCCGCAGTAGGCCTCGGCGTCCTCGGTAAGGCGTCCGTCGTCGTCGATAATGGAAACGATGCGGTAGTTGTGCTCCAACCGCACCACGTAGTCGTCCTGGTTGTGTCCTGGGACGGCCAGGAACAGCCCGGTGCCGCGTCGGGGCGACCCGTTCATCTGGCAGTGGACGACCGGTAGCTCGACATCGACGAGCGGATGGCTGCAGGTGCATTCGAGCAGCTCGGAGGCGTCGAGTCGCTCGATGATGGGCAGATCCGCGCTCTCGAGGACGCTCTGCGCGGTCTCCTCCTCGATGATGAGAATATCGCCCTCGTAGTCCACGGCGACGTACGAGCCTTCCCTGGGCAGCGCGACGGCGATGCCAGCGGGCAGCGCCCACAGCTCGACCACCCAGACCATGAGGCTGACGTTTACGCCAAGCCGCTCCAAGCCTGCGCGCACGGGGAACCTGACGTACGCCGCAGCCGACTTACGCGGCCGGTGCACCAACTCGTCGGCGGTGAGGATCGTCTGGCACTCGACGCACCAGTAGCTCGGCTTGGAGTCCTTCGTCAGGAACCCCTGTTCCATCAGGGCGCCGAAGCCGTCGAGAAGACGCGCCTCGTAACGGGCCTCCAGATGCGGCCGGATGCCACGCCAGTCAGCGAATATCCCGAGCCGCTGTAGCAGCTCCTTCTCCGCCTGCATGCGGTCGCCGACCTGCGTCTTGCAACGTCGGCGGACGTCTACCGCGTCGGCGGCGGATCCCTTCTCGCGGGTCTGCTGCGCGGTGACCGTCTCGGCGCACGGGTCGAACAGGTTCCAACTGGGCGTGTAGGAGACGTTGTAGCCCATCAGAGCCGCGGCCTTGAAGTAGATGTCCTTCAGGACGCGGTGCGCCAGGTCGTGTGGCGACGCATCCGACTGGGGCCGGCGTGGGATGTCGTGGATGACCTGCTTCTGGCGCCCCTTGTTCTTCTGGCGCAACTGGGCGAGAAGGTCGCCGTCGGTCCAGAATCGGACGATCTCTTCGTCGCTCAGGGAAGCTCGTAGCGCTTCGGCGAATTCATCGTACGAGGGTTGCTTGGTCATTGGCCTCTGTCCGTCGTCGCCGATTCCCCGTGGGCGGCGGATGTCACTACGCGCGAGTCCCGACTTCGGTCGTCCGGTCTTCGTCCGTGGCGGCAGGCTCCTCAACGACGGGGTCGTCTTGATGGTCGTCCTCGTCCGCCAGATGGTGGGTGACCTGCGCGAGATGCTTCACGATCATCGCCTGATATTCGCGCGCGAACTGCCGCGCCCGGGCGTCGGGCCGCGGCGCCTGTGTGGAAGAATGGGTGGCAGGCTGCGAGGCGCGCGCCTGCGCTGCGTCGAGTATTCTCTGGGCCTCCGCGCGGGCGTCATCGACGAGGGCCTTCCCCTTCGCGCGCGCCTCGTCGCCGATTCGGCGCGCCTCCTGTCGGGCCTGGTCGACTTCCTGGCGCCCTTCCGGTGGCGTCGGCGCTTCCCCGACATCGGTCCCCTCGCCCGCAGGTTCCGGCCCGCCGCTGGCGAGGCGTTGTGTGAGCCGCGCGTTCTCGTGGAGGAGCGCCTCCAGCCCTTCGGCCACCTGAAACAGGAACTGCTCGACATCTTCGGGATCAAGGCCGTTCAGCGTCTTCCGCCGGAACTCCTTCTGGTAGATGTCGAGGGGCGTCAGCTTCATCCGCCACCCAACTCACGGGACCGTTCCGCGGCGGCGCGCACGGCCGCGGCGAACGCAGCTCGAACGGCTCCCGCCTCCAGTTCCTGAAGTCCCGCGGCAGTTGTCCCTCCCGGCGAGGTGACCTGCGTCTTCAGCACCGCCGGATGCACTCCACGCTCCTGGACAACCTTGGCCGCCCCGAGCGCGGTCTGCGCGGCGAGTAGGCACGCCTGCTCGAACGTCAGCCCGATCTGTACGCCGGCGTCGGCCATGGCCTCGATGGCGAGGAACATGAACGCCGGGCCACTGCCACTTAGGCCGGTGACGGCGTCCAGGTATTTCTCCTCGACGCGAACCGTACGGCCCACTGTGGCAAACAGCTCCTCGGCCAGGTCGGTGTGCGAGTCGTCGGCACGGGCCCCCGCGCAGATTGCCGTCGCCGCCTCGCCGACGGAGGCCGCGAGATTCGGCATGACTCGCACGACCGGCGTCCCGTCGGGAAGCCCCGCGGCCAGGCGTTCTGTCGATACGCCGGCCGCGATCGACAGTACCCACTGGCCAGGGCTCAGGGCGTCGGCCAAGGGCGGCAGTATCTCGTCGAGGTTCTGGGGTTTTGCGGAGAACACGACCCAATCCACCTCGCGGACCAGATCGCCGTAAGATCCGGCCGCGCGCGCTCCGTGTCCCTCGGCGACCGCTTCGGCGTGGTCCTGCCGGATGTCGTACACCCACGCGTTCTTGGGGAGGATGCCGCCAGCCGCGATTGCGCCGCGCAGAATCGCCTCGCCCATGAAACCAACGCCGATGAATCCAACGCGCTGTGACGAGAGTTCGGCCGACATCTCAACTCCGCGGGATCGTGCTACGGGCGCTGTCCGAAGATCGCCGTGCCGAGGCGGACGATCGTCGCGCCCTCCTCAATGGCGATCTCGAAATCGCCGGTCATGCCCATGGACAGTTGGTCCATGCACGCGCGTCGGTGTCCCATTGCCTCAATGCCGCGAGCCAGGTCGTGTGTGCGTCGGAAGCAATCACGGACGACTGATTCGTCCTCGGTGAAGGGCGCCATCGTCATGAGTCCGGCGACGCGGACTGCCCGGCATTCCTCGGCGGCTTCAAGTAGGGGTTCTATCTCTCCGGGGGCGACACCGTGCTTGGTTGCCTCGCCCGTCACGTTGACCTGTATGAGGGCCTCGGGGCCGTCGACGCCCTGTTCGAGGGCCAGCGCGTCCAGCCTGCGCAGCAGTCGGGGCGAATCTACCGAGTCTATCGCGTCGAAGAGGCTAACGGCTCTCCGCGCCTTGTTCGACTGCAGGCTCCCGACTAAGCGCCACCGTACCGGCGCCGTCACTTCCTGTATCTTGGGTTCGGCCTCTTGGATGCGGTTCTCGCCCACGTCCGTCACGCCCGCGGCCGCGGCCGCCTCGACGTATGACGCGGGGAAGCGCTTCGACACCGCGACGATGGTGACGTCGGCGGGGTCCCTCCCTACTCGAACAGCGGCCTCCGCGACCCGCGCGGTTGCCGCCTGGAAACGGCTCCCGATGTCGTCCACGCGGCGCCTCCCGTCGGAGCCTGGCGATTCCACCCATGCTATCATACCGGCGCGCGACCCTTCAAGTTACGAGAACACCTGAACCCGCCGTACAGGCGCTTCCACAGGGCATCGCGCGTCCTCGCAGGCCGGCCGCTCGGCCTCCCGCGAACTCGACGATCTTCCACGCCCCGGGGAACCGTCTTGGCTACATTCGACGCGTCGTTCTGCCGCGATCTCGCGCGTTCCGCGCATACCGAGTGGCTCGAGACGAACGGCATCGGTGGGTACGCGTCCGGCACGGTCGCAGGCATGCCGACGCGGCGGTACCACGCGCTGCTGGTCGCCTCCCTGAAGCCACCGACGCATCGCGTCGCCACGCTCATGGCGATGGACGAGACGTTCACCCCGCCTGGCGGCGCGCAGGACGACGACGCGTACGCCATGAGCGTCTTCGAATACGATGGCGTCGTTCACCCGACCGGCCACCTCTGCCTGGTGGAGTTCGCCTCCGACCCGTTCCCTACCTGGCGTTGGCGGTTGCCAAACGGCTCGGAGTTGCGACGGGAACTCGCGATCGCGCACGGGGAGAACACGGTCGCCATACGCTACACGCTGACGGACGGGCCGGGCGGCGTGCTGCGCCTGCGGCCCCGGCTGGTGTGCCGTGACTACCACTCGCTACGACGGCATGACGTGGGCGATCATCCGGCAGTCACCATCGATGGGCGGCAGTTGACGGCATCGCTAGGCGAGTACGCGCCACCCCTTGTGATACAGCACGACGCCGATGAGGCCGACGCGACGGAGATCTGGTACCGCGACGTGCAGTACGCGGTGGAGCGGAAGCGTGGGCAGGACTACGCCGAGGATCATTTGTCGCCCGTGGAGGTCGCGACCACCCTCGGCGGCGCGCGGAATGCAGTGACCCTCGTCGCCACGGTAGGCGGAGATGCAAACCGTCCGGCGGCTAGTCTGTTCGAGGCGGGGGCGCGCCGGCGATCCAGCGAACGCGACGGCATACGGGTCGCGGGAGACGTCCCGGAGCCCGCGCGCGGCGGGCTGGTGGATCTGGCGGGGCGCGTGTCGGACTACGTCGTTCGACGGGGTGACAAGCGGCGAACGATACTCGCCGGGTACCCGTGGTTCGCCGACTGGGGCCGCGACACTATGATCGCGCTGCCCGGTCTCACGCTCGCGGTGGGCGATGAGGACGCCGCCCGCGAGATCATCGACACCTACGCACGCCATTGCGTGGATGGGCTGATTCCCAACAGGTTCCCCGACGCTGGCGAGGAACCGGACTACAACACCGCCGATGCAACACTGTGGTTCGTCGAGGCGGTTCGGCGGTACGCGGAACACAAACCGCAGGATGCCATCGCGGTCGACGAGTGGTTCCCGCTGCTCCGCGAGGTCATGGACGCCCACCGCCGGGGGACGCGGCACAACATCCACCTCGCGGAAGACGGCCTGCTGCACGCTGGGGACGGCGCGTCGCAACTCACGTGGATGGACGCGAAGATCGGAGATTGGGCCGTGACGCCTCGCGTGGGCAAGCCCGTCGAGATCAACGCTCTGTGGTACAGCGCGTTGCGCACCGTGGAGGGATTAGCGCGCCGGGCCGGCGACGGAGCCACAGAGGCGGCATGCGCCGCCGATGCCGAACGCGCCCGCGAGTCGTTCATCGCGCGGTTCGTGAACGCCGCACACGGCGGCCTCTACGACGTCGTCGACTCACCCGATGGGGACGACGCCACCGTCCGCCCCAACCAGATCCTCGCTGCGGGCCTCCATCACCGGATGCTGCCTAACGACGCGGAACGCGATGTCGTGGACCTCGTCCGGCGCCGCCTGCTTACTCCCGCTGGGTTGCGCAGTCTCGCCCCAAACCATCCCGCGTACTGCTCCGTGTACGAGGGATCGCCGGCCGAACGGGACGCGTCCTACCACCAGGGGCCCGTGTGGGGATGGCTGTGGGGGCCTTACTTCACGGCGCTTGGCAACGCCTATGGTCGTGATGCGGAGTACCGCGCGACGCTCGTGGCAGCGCTGTCGGCTCTCTTCTCGGAGCGGGACATCCGGGGCATCGGTGGGATCGCGGAGATCTACGACGGACGGGCGCCCCATGCTGCGCGCGGGTGCCCTTGGCAAGCGTGGAGCGTCGCCGAGGTGTTGCGCGTGGCGTGGGAGGAAGGACTGCTCGAACGTCGGTAGCGCGTGGCGGAAGCGCCCTTCCGTCGCCTGCCCCCGATCCCGTAGTCCAGTACGTTGGGCTGCGCCGGAAGGCATCGGATTACCGGAGGCGAGGCGCATGGGTTCTGCCGTATCGTGGGTTTGGTTCGGAGTCAGTCTGTACTGGCTCTACTGCATCTTCATGGGCCTCAAGGGGCTCGGCGGCACGAAGACGGCGTCGGACTACTTCATCGCCGGTCGTCAGTTGCCGATGTGGGTGTTCGTGCTCGCCGCCACGGCGACATCGTTTAGCGGCTGGACGTTCATCGGGCATCCGGCCACGCTGTTCAAGTCGGGTTTGGCCTACGCGTTCGCGTCGTTTTACGCGATCACGATCCCGTTCTCGGGCGTGCTGTTCCTGAAGCGACAGTGGCTCGTCGGCAAGCGGTACGACTTCATCACGCCCGGCGAGATGTTCCGCCACTACTACGACAGCGAGGCGATGCGGCTGCTCACGGTGCTCGTCGCGCTGGTGTTCAGCGTGCCGTATCTCGCGGTGCAGTTGAAAGCGTGCGGGCTTCTGTTCAACAAGCTGACGGGCCTCCCTGTGTATGCCGGGGCCATCCTCCTGTCGATCGTGGTGGTTTTCTACGTCGCGGCCGGCGGTCTGAAGTCGGTGGCGTGGGTGGACTGCTTGCAGTGCCTACTGCTGATCGTGGGCATCGTCGTCGTGGGGATATCGACGATCGTCGCGATCGGCGGATGGGACGCCTTCACGGCGTCCGTGCGGGGCCTCGAAGCGAAGTATCTTGAGGTGCCGGGCATCATCAAGTTCAAGGCCTCAGGGCCGGAGTGGACAGGGCTCAAGACGCTCACGTACATGTTCGCGCTGATGGGCATCCAAGCTGCGCCCGCATTCTCGATGTGGGCGTTCGCGAACAAGTCCGCCCGCCCCTTTCGATGGCAGCAGGTGATCGCGTCGTCGTTGGTCGTCGGCGCTGTGATGATCTTCTTCACCGCGTTCCAGGGGCTCGGCGGACAGGTGCTGCATCAGGCGGGGAACCTCGACCTGCCATCCAAGGCGGACGGGTCGCTTGCCACGGACGCCCTCGTCCCCACCTTGATGCTGAAGACGCTGCCCACACCACTGCTCGTGTTCGCCGCAATCGCGGCGCTGGCCGCGATGCAGTCCACCGGCGCGGCCTACATGTCCACCGGCGGGGGCATGATCACGCGCGATCTCTTCGTGCGATATCTCCGACCCAACGCCACCGACGCGGAACAGATATGGTTCGGACGCGGATGCGTGGTGCTGATAACCGTCTTGGCGTTCATGGTGGCGTTCATCTCGGGAGACCAGCTCGTGTTGCTGGGCGGGCTCGCCGTTTCGTACGGGTTCCAGATGTATCCGGCGCTCATTGGGTCGCTGTTTTGGCGGCGGCTCACGCGTCAGGGAATCGTCGCCGGGTTGGTGGCGGGGCTGATTGGCGTGAGCGTCACGTACATGATCCAGGGATTCCGGTATCCGTTGACGATCCACAGCGCGGGATGGGGCATCCTGCTCAACATGACGATCGCCGTGTTGGTGAGCTACCTGGGGCCGGCGCGAACGGGTGACGAACTCGTCCGCGCGGACGAATTCCACAACTACCTGCGAGACACCGCCGCCGTCCCGCCGGAGAAGCGCCGCCTGAAGATGCTCATGTGGGTGCTGACGCCGCTGTGGTTCGTCTTCGCAATAGGGCCGGGAATCGTTCTGGGCAATCACGCGTTTCCGCCCGTCTTCGGTCTTCCGAGCCTGTGGGTGTGGCAGATCGTGTGGTGGCTCGCCGGGGTAGGGATGATGTACGTGCTCGCGTTCCGGCTGGAGATGTCGACGCCTCCGAGAGTCCCGCTAGGCGATGAAGACAGTACCGTCCTGCTCAGTCGGGCGGGCGAGGAGTGATCTGAGAGCTGCGGGACCCGACGCCTTTGGGAGCTGATATGACGGCCGGGTACGAGGGATCGCGCCAACAGTACGAAGCTGTTCGCCAAAGCGACGTCATGGCGCCCATGCGCGACGGCGTGCGGCTCGCCGCGGACATCCACCGTCCGGCGATCGGCGGGACGCCCGTTGACGGAGAGTTCCCGGTTCTCCTCGAACGAACGCCCTACGACAAGTCGGCGCCCGGATGCAGCGCACGCGGGAAGTACTTCGCCCGGCGCGGGTACGTGTGCGTCATCCAGGACGTGCGCGGCCGGTTCGCCAGCGAGGGTCGGTGGTACGCCTTCGCGAAGGAGGCGCCGGACGGGTACGACACCGTCGAATGGCTGGCGACGCAGTCGTGGTGCGATGGCAGCGTCGGGACGATGGGCGATTCGTACGGCGGTAGCGATCAGAGCGCGCTCGCAACGCTGAACCCACCACATCTCAGCACGATGGTCGTGGCCGTGGGAGCCAGCAGCTACTACCACTGCTCGATGCGCCAAAACGGGGCGCTCGAACAGCGGTTCATGATCTACGCGTTCCGCATGGCGACTACGAGCAAGGAAGCTCTCGCGAACCCAGACATCAAGGCCGCGCTCGACAAGGCGTTCGCGGAGGTGGCGGATTGGGTGCGGCGCGCGCCGCTGAAGCGTGGCACGTCGCCGTTGCGGCTTGTGCCCGACTACGAGCAGTGGGCCCTCGACATCCTCCAGCACGGCGAATACGACGACTACTGGCGTCAGCGCGGCTACGCGATCGCCGAGTACTACGACGAACACGCCGACGTGCCGACGCTGTACCTCGGCGGGTGGTACGACTCGTACGCCCGGGCGACCTGCGAGAACTACGTCGCGCTATCGCGGTTGAAGAAGTCGCGACAGGTTCTGCTGATGGGCCCGTGGACGCACGGGGCGTACGAGACGCCGTTCTCGGGCGATCTGGAGTTCGGCCCGGACGGCGTGATCAACTACAACGACCTCCGGCTGGCGTGGTTCGATCACGTGCTGAAGGGCATGCGTACGGAAGCAGCCGACTGGGGGCCCGCGCGGCTGTACATCATGGGACACGGCGACGGCAGCAGCACGGACGGTGGCCGGATCGACCACGGCGGCGTCTGGCGCGACGAGCCGGACTTCCCGCTGCCAAGCAGTACGCCGACTCCGTTCTACCTGCAAGCCGATGGGTCGCTCAGCGTCGAGACGCCGCCGGAGACTGAAACGGAGCCCACGCGCTTCACCTTCGACCCGCGAGATCCCGTGCCGACCATCGGCGGCGGCATCTCCGCGGCGGACCCGATCATGCGCCCCGGCGGGTACGACCAGGTCGGGCGTGCCGACGTGTTCGGGTCTGCGGATCGCCTACCTCTGAATGCCCGAGACGACGTGCTCAGCTTCCAGACGGAGCCCTTGGCGGAGGACACCGAAGTCACCGGGCCGATCACCGTCACGCTCTACGCGTCGTCTTCCTGTGTTGACACGGACTTTACGGCTAAGCTCATCGACGTATACGCCCCTTCCGGTGACTACCCGGACGGGCTCGCCATCAACGTGACCGACAGCATCCTGCGCGCCAGGTACCGGAATGGCTGGGAGAAGCCGGAGCCGATGGCGCCGGCCGATGTGTACGAACTGCGGTTCGAGCTGTACCCGACGGCGAACGTGTTCCGCGCGGGTCACTGTATCCGCCTCGACGTGAGCAGCAGCAACTGGCCGAGGTTCGACGTGAACCCGAACACGGGCGGCCCGCTAGGAACTGACCGCCGGTTCAGGGTTGCGGAGCAGGCCGTCTATCACGACGGAGAGCGGCCGTCACACATCACGTTGCCACTCGTCCGGCGGACGACGTAGCGACGCGGGCTCCCACGAGCGCGCATCCGGTGCGCATTCGGCGGCCCACCTGCCTTCGACGGCCCACGCGATTCCGCCCTCTGACGGGATGAGCCGGTGGACTTCACGCTAACAGTTGAGCATCTGCGTCGCCTATGCCGCGCGCATTGCCTGCCGATACCGGAACGCGAGATGGTCTTCATCGCCCTGCGAGGAGCGACCCCCGTGGACGATGAAGGCGGATTCGAGGCAAGTCACGAGATCTGCACAGCCGACATCGACCATCGCCACCTGCGATGCGCCATTCTGCAGTGGACGCCGTCGGACGGACGATACGCGGTCTTCCCCGGCAGCACCGTCCACCACGTCAGTTACGTGGATGCGGGAATCGGCACGAACCTGATGATGTCCGGCCGCTTCGAGTACCGGCGGGGCGTGCACAGGGCGGGGATGCCGACGGAACACGACGCGTTCCGTCAGATATCGGATGCGCCCATTCTCCGCGACGAGGACGGCTCGGGAAACCACTACGCAGCCGCCGTTCGGCACTACAACCCTCCGAATAACCTGCACGCCGGGTGGGCAATGGGCGTCGACCACCCATTGTACGGGAGCGCCGGATGCCAGGTGGTAGCCGGCTTCCCGCAGTGTCCACGGCGCAACGGCGCCCCCAGCGTCGGGTCGTGGAAGCGCTTCAAGCAGAACGCGTACGCTGCCGATCAGCAGGTGTTCCCGTACATCCTGCTAACCGGGCGGGACGCGCTTCGCGCCGTCAGGCAGGGCGACAGGTCGCCGCCGCGTCTGCTGTTCGGGTCGGTCGGCGACGCCGTCAGCCGGGTACAGAAGGCGCTGACCGATCTCGGCCATTACGCGGGTGGCATCGACGGACGCCTGCTGACGGAGACCCATCGCGCCGTCCTGGCGTACCAGGAGCAGGTTTTCCGACCGTATTCGGATCGACCGGGAGCCGTAGACGGCATTGTCGGCCCGATCACGTCCGAGGCGTTGGGGGTGGGTCTCGACCGAGTCTCGGCAGGCTGACACGGCGCCAGATCGTTGGCGGAGCGCGGCGCCACAATACCGCTGCTCTTCCGATAGCGCTGGTGGCGCGCCGCAACCCGCCCGGCAGCCGGACTACGGGGTCTGGCGCCAAGCACATTCGGTGCGCGCTCCCTCAGCGTGACGGACAGCATCCTCCGCGCGAGACTCGATGAGCGAGCCAGAACGCCCGGGCGATGGAACGTAGACCACCAGGCAAGGACGGCCCGACAGTCCCGGCGATCGGCTTCGGCGCCATTCCCGAGCGCAAGGCGTTCCACAGCCGATTACGCGACGAGTTCCCAAACACGGGAACATCCACCAGCGTGAAGGAAGCCCAGGCGCCCGCGAACATGTGGCAGGGCGATTGCAGCCAGGAGCGTCCGCACGGCCCGCTATGCCATCCGGCGGGCCGCTGATACACTGGACGACGATGACACGGGTGGGCGCCCGCTGATGCCATCCAGGACGCCCTGCGAGCTCCGGACGCAGAACCGGTCAGCCATGGGCAAGACTTCAGGGCTAGATCGTGGGATCTGGTTGGGAGCTACCAATTTGAGAATCACGAAGGTCACACCGTGGCTTGTCAAGGCGCCCCGTCCGTTTCTCGAGACTGCCAACGACAACAAGAACGCACGTCGTCTCAAAGAGTACGTATTCGTCGAAGTAAGCACGGATGAGGGCGTAACGGGTTGGGGCGAGGTAACTGGAACCTCTGCTGTTTCGAACCGCACTGTCTGCGCCGGGCCACGGCATGTAAGCGACCTGATTGCAGGATATGACCCCGACTCATCGAGATGATCTGGAACAAGGTCTTCAGGTCGTTCACTTACATGGGGTCAACGGGGCGCATCCACATGCATAATCAGCGGAATCGATATTGCGCTTTGGGACATTCGCGGCAAGGTGTTGGGGCTGCCGATCTCGGAGTTGTTCGGCGGCCCGGTGCGCGAGGGCGTCCCGATCTATTGCCACCCACAGAACGGATCATCGATAGAAAACACCGTCCAGCACGTCAGAGCTATCGTGGACACCGGCCATGAAGCACTGAAACTTGATCCCTGGCAGCCGAAGCACGAAGAGGAATCGAACGGCTACTTGAGCGGCAAGCTCAGCGCCGAAGCAGAGCGACTTGGCACGGAGCGTGTTGCGGCGATTCGCGAAGCTGTTGGACCCGATATCGAGGTGCTGATCGACTGCCACGGCCGATTCGACGTGCCCACGGCGATCCGGCTGGGCAAAGCACTCGAGCCGTACGACATATACTGGTTTGAGGAACCGGCGCCAGTGGAAAGCATCCACGCGCTCAGGCAGGTGCGGGATAGAGACGGGCTCCCGAGGGCTTCGTCGCGCTTCGCACGTATCGGGTCCGTGGTGATGCTCGCACATAAGCAGCGGCTGAAGGTGTACTGCGCCTCGCCCCTCAACTACCGTCCTCGAGGACGGGTTCACACTTGTGATATGGCGCTGGATACATCCTAAGGCGGGACTGCGGTTCTGCATGCCGCATGTTCCGAAAGCCACCCCAAACTGAAGAAGCCGTAGGAGAAGCTGGATGAGTAGCACGGAAGCCACACCAC
>NYZG01000240.1 GCA_002687025.1 Candidatus Poribacteria bacterium | reverse complement strand
TCCGCATGAAGAACCCGCCCACCACGGGACGGGCGATCATGTTCCTGAGCTTCGCCGTGTCCGTCTCGTACCAGTCTGTCAGAGGCACGCGATCCGGCGTCTCGTTGACGAAATCATGGACCGGCGCGACAAGAGCGTCGAAGTCATCGCGGACGCCCGTGAGCGTCGCGGTCCAGAGAATCCAGTCGATCTTGGTGTAGCCCTGACGCGAATCGAGGGGCAGGCCGTAGCGGCCTTGAACCTGGCGATAGCGCGCCATCTCCTTTTCGGCGACCGAGTCGGGGAACAGACGCAGGTCGAGAACGCGGTTCCACACGAGGTTGTACTTCTGGCTCCACGTGCCGGCGCCGTCGAACGTGAGGCGGTACTGGTCGCCGTCGTCGGCTTCGCGCATCCACCGCGCGGCGAACTCCTCGGCCAGCGCGCGGTAGCGATCGCCGGCCATCGTCTCGCCGCGGACCGCGCACAGATTCGCATATGCGCCGAGAGCCATGATCGCCTTCACGGACAGGTTCACGTTGTGCGCGAGATGACCCGCGAAGTCGTCGGTGCAGAGCTGGTGCTCCGGGTCGAAGCCCTTGTCGGCGAGGTACTCGGCCCACTCCGTCAACTGCGGCCAGTACCGCGAAGCAAACGCGGCGCTTCCCTCCGCCTGCACGACCGCCGCCACGAGGAGGATCATGTTACCGCTCTCCTCGACGGGCATCTGTCGATCTTCGGTCTCCTCGCCGCCGCCGTAGACTTGCCCGTTCGCGTGCGGGTAGCGGCCGAGGTCGTGCGGCGCGAACGGGAACTTCCAGCGCCCCGACGCCGCGTAATCCAGCACCGGCGCGATAGCAGCCTTGGCCCGCGTCGGATTGAGCAGCAGGAACTGCGGGATCATCGGATAGATGACGTCCACGGTGCCGATGCACCCGTTGCTGAAGTTCTCCTTCGGGAACATCAGAGGACAGCCGTTGGCGTCGGCGGTGACCTTGTTCGCCGCCTGCGCCTGCCGGTACGCCAGGGCGCACAGGCCCGCGTACTTGACCCCGCCGATGCGAGTCAGGTCTTCGACCAACTCTTCGTCGAATCGCGCGCATCTCGCCGCCAGACCGTCGGCCTCACGCTCCGATGTCTCCAGCAGCTCGACGGCGGCCATTCCCTTGCGCCGCCAATACGGGCGAAGTCGCTGACCCATGTACTCGATGGAGTATTCGTCATCATACGCGACGGTGATCCTGCGCGACGCCCGCTCCGTGACGGAGCCGAGATCGAAGGCGGCCGCCAACACCGGCAGATCGTCTCCCGCCGCCCGTGGCCCACGAGAGTCGTCGGATGGCGGTACGGCGCCGCCCGTCGTGAACGCCTGTATCGCGGTGTCGAATGAACCCGCGTAGGTCGACGCCTGCGACTTGCTTGCGGCAACGTACGCATGGCCCCAGTCGATGCGCAGGTCGTCGCCGTCCTTATCGAGCACCGGCTGTTCCGTCGAGCCAATGCGGAGGATGTCCAACGCCGGCGAATCCACGCGACCCCAGGCGACCTCCTGCTCAGGAACGTCCACGGTAAGCTCGCCGCTCGCGGAGAAGTACAGCGCCACCCCGCGCGCTACGCCGTCGGTGGGCTGGACATCCCAGGCTACGTACGTGACCGGCCGCGACAGGATGTCGATGTCGTCGGGCAGCGCGGGCGTTAGGAAGGTGAGTGTGACGTCCACGCCATGGCCCGAAAACTCATAGATCGTGCGCGTGGGGAGGACGACGACGGTCTCCTGGGTCAGCGCCGGCAGTTCGGCCGGGGTGTCGCCCATCAGGCGATACACGGCGCCCTCGATGCGTATGAGGCTCGTGAGCGACTGCCGCTTGCCGGTCCAATGGCTCGTGAACGTGTCCGTCAGGGCGTCCGCGCGCGACCAGATGCTGAAGTACGGATCGCACGCGATCAATGGAACGGCGGGCGGCCGGATGGGGTCGTCGCGCAGGCTATCCGTGGGCATGGGTCGGTCTCTCCTTGGGCAGGCTAGTGTCGGCTATCGCCATGCGCGAAGTCCAGATGCGCGCGCCCGAGTTGCGCGTCGCTCCGGGAGTGGCTACTCGTGGATGCAAACGACTACGCCGATGGTCCTGGGCAGGACCCATGCACGAGGCGACGCTGCCACGTCGAGTCCTCCACACATGTGAGCGGGAGACCCACGCAATGAGCCGAGTGAGTAGTCGCCCCAACCGATTGCCCGCGGCGACACTGCTGATGCTGCTCTGCGTGGCGGCGACGGTCGCCGTGGGACATGTGACCGGCTCGACCGGCGCCTCTCCCAGACTGCCTCTGCGTGTTGCGGGCATCGATCGCCCGTTCCCTCAAGACGGAAGCAAGTTCACCTTCGCGGTCGTGGGCGACAAGACCGGCGGCGGATTGCACAACTGGCCGATCTTCGACCGGGCGATCGATGAACTGAACCACCTTCGCCCCGACTTCACGATCATGGTCGGAGACCTGATCCAGGGCAACACGCAGGATGTCGCCCAGATGGGCGCCGACTGGGAAGAGTTCCTCGAGCACGCCGAGCGCACCGAAGTGCCGTTCTTCTTCCTCCCCGGCAACCACGACATCTCGAACAAGGCGATGTACGACTACTGGGACGAGCATGTTGGCAGGACGTATACCTCCTTCGACTACAAGGCGTGCCACTTCGTCCTGCTGAACACCGAGGAGGGTTGGCGCGCCGGTGAACCTCAGCTAGGCTCCGCGCAGATGGCGTGGCTCCGCGAAGATATCGAGGAGCATCGCGACGCGCCTCACATCTTCGTATTCATGCATCGGCCCGTCTGGGATCGATCCGGCGAGGACCTTGCCCAGTGGGAGACCGTCGAGTCGTGGCTGGAAGGACTGCCCTACACGGTCTTCGCCGGGCACTACCACGGGCTGTCCGTTGAGAGGCGCCACGATCGTCGGTACTTCGTCCTGAGCGCAACCGGAGCCGAACTGGCGCCCCGCGGGCCTCGCCAGGCCGGGGCATTTCACCACTACACGACGGTGACGGTCGACGGTGCCGACGCTCATGTCGCGATTATAGAGCCGGGCTCCGTGCACCCGTACGATGTGGCTCCCCGAGAGTTCCAGGAGAAAGCAGCCAAGCTGCTCAGGACCGAAAGGCGCTTCTCTCCGCCGTCCGCCGGTGAGGGACGCGGCGAACTCGTCCTCCATATGAGCAACGAACTGGACCAGCCGGTCTCGATCCGCGCGGAGGTCGTCGTCGCCGATGGAACCCCGCGGTGGGCGAACAACCGAACGACGGGCTATTGGCATGACCCCTACGTCGATGCGTCGGGCAGTACCTCGTGGGCGGTAACCCCACGAGAGATCAGTCACGTCCTACAGCCCGGAACATCCGATGAGTTTGCGTTCCGCCTGTCCTATGCATTGCAGTCCGTGACGCCATTTCCCTACTGCCGCTACACGGTCCACTACGGCAACAAGGTCCTACAGGAGTGGGAAGAGGACATTGGGCCCTTAGCGCTACAGGAGTTCGTGCCGATCCAGGAATGGCAGGTCGTGGGGCCCTTCGACCTCGGCATACGGGGGCCGATGCCCACCGACGGTAAGTGGGAGCATGCGCTGACGCCTGAGTTTCTCCAGACCGCCGAACCGGAAAAGGACTGGACGCAGTCGCGATACCGCGCAGGGGGCCATTCCGCCGAATGGCAGCCGGCCACGGCCAGCGACGGAGGCCGGGGGGATTTGGAGGGTATTTACGGCAGCGACAACGTCATCGCATACGGGCTCTGCTACGCGTACAGCCCTGACGACCGGCACGTTCTGGCTGCGGCCTGGGGTGACGATGCCCTACGGGTGCTGGTGAACGGTGAGCCCGTGTTCCCGTACGTCGGCTACACGGACCGATTCCACCCTTACTACTTCGTGCTTCCCCTGAAGTCTGGATGGAACCCGATTCTGGTGAAATGCCCCGACTCGTACAAGGCATGGGGCTACACGCTCCGACTTGCCGATGCCGGAGACCTCCGGTTGGCGGCGGCTGGACCCGAGGGCGAGAGCCCCTGATCGGGATGTCGGACACGCTCGTGGGTTGGGCAGCCTGCGGCAGCGGTCCTGATCTGGACTTCGCGATCTGCTCAGGGAAGGGGCGAGACATGAACTGCGCGGAACGGATCGAGAGAGTGTTCGCGGGCGAGTTCGTCGACAGCGTGCCGTTCGCGATGAAGGGATGGCGTGTCCCACACGACGAGGCCGAAGCGCAGCTACTGCGCGACGGCATGTGCGTCATCGACTCCGCGGGGGTGTACAGTTCCGCCTCGCCCAACGTGCGGCGCGAGTCGGAGTCGTATGAGGAGGGCGAGACGACCTACACGCGGACCACGGTCCACACGCCGGAGGGGTCCGTGTCGTCGGTGCACAGCCGCGTGCCGTCGCCCAAGGTCGAGGCGACGACCTGGCGTGTCGAATACCCATTCAAGACGCCCGACGACTACGCCGCGATCGAGTTCATGATGTGCGACCGCCAGTATGCCCGGAACTACGACGGCTTCCTCGCCGCTCAGGAACGGAGCGAGGGGCGCGCGTTCTTCAAGACAGGCGCGCCGGGATCGCCGTTGCACACGATCATGTACACGCTCATGGGCCTCGACACGTTCGCGGCCGAGTGGGCCGAGCGGCGAGAACGGGTGATCGCGTTGCACGACGCCATCCTCGAGAACGAGCGGCAGACCTATCCGATCATCGCCGAGTCTCCCGCGTGGGTTGTCCAGAGCGGCGGGAACTACTCGCCGGAGGTGCTCGGCAAGGAGCGGCTCGTAGAGTTTGTCATGCCGCACTGGGAGGAACTGGGCGATGCCCTCCACGCCGGCGGGAAGCTCTTCGGAAGCCATCTCGACGCCAACAACGCGCTGTGGGCGGACGAGGTAGCGGCGTCCCCGCTGGATTGGATCGAGGCGTTCACGCCCGCTCCCGACTCCGACATGACGCTCGCCGAGGCGCGGGAGAAGTGGCCGGGAAAGACGCTGTTCATCAACTTCCCGTCGTCGGTGCACCTGCGTGAGCCCGCCGCCATCGAGGAGGAGACGCGCCGTTTGCTTCGGGAGTCGGCCCCGGGTGATCGGTTCATCATCGGCATCACGGAGAACGTCCCGGAAAACCGATGGCGAGAGAGCTTCCCGGCAATACTGCGAACCGCCAACGACTTCGGCAGGCTGCCGATCGGGTAGGCCGGCGCCTCGCTATTCTGCGTCAGGCTCATCGTCCTCGGCAGCCGCGTTCGCGTCGGGCTCGTGTCCATCGCCCGGTTCGAAAAGCCGCAGGCTGTCGCGCTTCATGATCTCGTCCATGATGACCGTCGCGTAGCTCCCGCTGGGCAGTCGGAACGACACGACGATGCTGCGGTCCTCTTCCTGGTGGATCTCGGGCTCCATGACCGGGATGCGCATCGATCGTCGCAGCCCGTTCATCAGGCTGAACACCTTGGGCATCTGCGCGGGGTCGACGCCTTCGGCGCGGAGTATGTCGTCTTCGACCTCGCGTGGCGCGCCCGCGGGCCGCAGCATCTTGGAGCCGAACAGCGGGCCCGAGGGGCTGATTTCGAATTCGCTCGCTCGCGGCTGTTCAGCTTCGGCGGAGTCGACCAGGAAGCAGGCGCCGCCACGGTGCTTCTGAGCGATGTCGCCGTCCATCAGCACGCCGATCTCCGGCATGCGTCGGGCGAGCACGCGGTTGTATAGCAGCGACTGGTACGCCGAGGACAGAAGGCGGCGCATGCGGGGAGCGACCTGGCCGAACGCCTGCTCGGAAGATAGTCCGCGCAACAGTCCGCCGAGCACGCGGCGCTCGTTGCGGAACTTTGGCAGAGGGAACAGCCTTCTCGCCCGGTCGATGTCGCCGTCGTCGTACGCCTGCCTGGCTTCGAACACGTCCGGGCGTTCGTTGGATCTGGGTCGGCCGATGTAGTACGCCAGCGCCTCGTCGTAGTCCCCGAGCATCATCGCGCGGCCGATGAGGTGTCCGTTGCCGCGCCCGCTGAAGCGTTGCATGCCGAAGAAGTTCGGAGCCCCGCGCTCCGCGATGATATCGAGGACCTTCGTCGCGCGTTCGAGTGCGTCCTTACGCGGATGGCGCACGCGTATGACGAAGCGATTGCCGGCCAGGTGTCCCAGACGGAGCTTGTTCGTGTGGTACGCGGCGTCCACGATGCGGATCGCGGGCAGCGACACGTCGAGCGCCCGGTCGAGGCTGACACCCTCGATGGACACGCGTTGTCGCGTCACGGCGCGCGTGTCTTTCAGGCCCGCGTAGCCGATCGCGCTGGCCGAGACGCCGAAGTAGTCACCGAGGCGGTGAACCATCTCGAATGTGGATATGCCGCGCTTTTCGACGGTGACGTACGTGTGTCCGCCCTCGCCGACGGGCTCGTAGAGTGGAACTTCCTCGACGCAGAAGTCCTCGTGACGCCGCTTCAGGACGCCACCGATGCCCTCGATGTCGGGCGTGAGGTAAAGGCTCTTGCTCAAATGTCTCCGCCGGCACGACCGATCGTGGGAAGATGGTCGTGGTTATGACTGAAAGTCGATGGGGATCGTCTTCGATGCGGCGGGCGGCTTCGGCAGGGCCAGTCTCAGCACGCCGTTCTGGTATTGCGCGCGTATCTTGTCCGCGTCGACGCCTTCCGGCAGCACGATGGTCTGCGAGAACTTCCCCTGAAGTGTTAGCCTATGTTCGTCGGCCGAGATAACGAGATCCCCCGGATGCAGCCCCGGCATCGATATCTCCGCGATGACCTCTTCGCCAGAGTCGTACATGTCGAGCGCGACGGGATGCGCGTCACGCGTCGGGGAGGCGCGGGATACGGTGATCTCCGCGTGTGATGGCGCTAGCTCCTGTGTCGGCTGGGCGCGCGTGAACCGCGTCATGTCTCGCTCGAACGCCGTGTCGTCGGAGATGGCGGACCACCGGTCGATCGCCCGCTCGAAGAGGATCAACCTGCGATACACGTCCTCGAAGAAGCGGTTGGTTTCCGCCTGCATGTCGAACAGTTCTTCGAAGAGCCTCATCCGCCGCATCATGGCCTCCTCCCACTCACCCGACAGACCGCGGAGCCGCCTCCGCTATATTATCTGTCATGGCATGCCCGCCGACAATCGGAATGCCCATGTAGAGTGGGTCGGCGGCCTGCTCGCGGTTCGCTACAGGCCCTCCTGTGACCGCGTGGCTCGGGACGCCTATCGCGCGATCAGGACGCGTCGCATGGCCCGGTAAGATCCCGCCCGCAGTTCCACGATATACGTCCCGCTCGACACCGCTTCGCCGACGCCGTTCCGACCGTCCCAGTGCGCCGCGCGGGATGTTGACTCGTACAACCCCGCGGGCCGGCCGCCCAGGTCCAGCCGACGCACGACGCGTCCCAAGGCGTCGTAGATCGTGATCGTCACGTCCGACGAGTCGGAGAGTCGATACGGCAGCCACGTCTCGGGGTTGAATGGGTTGGGGTAGTTGGGAAGCAGCTCGGAGGCCACGGGGACGATCAGCTCCTCGAGCGGGAACGCAGCCGCTGCGGAGCTCGCGATGGTCCCGCCGCCGGCGTCGACGAGTTTCACGTCCCTCAGCTCGAACGCCGTCTGCGCGACTTGATGCGGACGCAGGACGCGGAACGTGAAGGTCGTCAGGCCGCCGGGCCGTGACGCGCCATTGGTGGCTCCCAGACGCGTTGCGACGATCGCCGCTGGCGCGTTGCGCGCCGCCGTGTGCGGGATCTTCCGCCAGAACGAGGAGCCGTCCTGTCTGAGCAACTCCGCTTCACTCGCGGACACCAACTGCAGAGACGTCGGGTCGAACGTAGGCGTGAACTGATAGCCGTAGAGATCCGCGATTCCTTCGCTACGCACCTCGACGCGAAGCATGTCGCGGTCCAGGACCGGACGGATCGACAGCCCGTCGATGGGTGTCGCCCTCGGGATCGCGGCCACCTGAGCCAACGTCTTCTCCCCGAAGTGCGATGCTACGGCCACCAGGTCGATGATGCTGACGAGGTCATCGCCGTTGATGTCGCCTGCCATATCCGTGCCGGATGTGCCGAAGGCCAAGGCCACTGTCACGATATCAATGATGTTGACGACCCCGTCGACGTTGACGTCCCACTGAACACCCTCGGCGGGCGGCGGCGTCACTCCACCATCTGGCCACAGTGTTGCGTCCCACAGGAGGATCGTGGCGTCGGAGCTGCCGCTGGCTAGAGTTGCTCCGTCCGGGGAGAAAGCGACCGACCCGACGTTGGCTGCGTGTCCTTGTAGGCTTGCGATCTCCTGGCGCGATGCGACGTCCCAGATCTTCACCGTGCGATCGGAGCTGCCGCTGGCGAGTGTTGCCCCGTCCGGGGAGAAAGCGACCGACCCGACGCTGGATGTGTGTCCGTATAGAGTTGCGATCTCCTGTCGTGCTGCGACGTCCCAGATCCTCACAGTGCGATCGAAACTGCCGCTGGCGAGCGTTGCCCCGCCGGGGGAGAAGGCGACGCACAGGATCGGGGATGTGTGTCCTGGTAGGGCCGCGATCTCCTGTTGTGACGCGATGTCCCAGATCCCCACTGCGGTGAGCCCGCCGCTTGCGAGTGTTGCTCCGTCAGGGGAGAAGGCGACGGACCTGCTGAAGGGCTCCTGTCCTTCTAGGGTCGCGATCTCCTGCCGTGATGCGACGTCCCATATCCTCGGCCAGGCGTCGCTGCCGTGTCCGAGTGTTGCTCCGTCCGGGGAGAACGTGACGGAGTAGACGTTGGAGCTGTGGACTTGTAGCGCTGCTGTCACCTGGCGCGATGCGACGTCCCAGAGCCTTACCGTCTCGTCCCAGCTGCCGCTTGCAAGCGTTGCTCCGTCGGGGGAGAAGGCGACGGAAGTGACCAGGTGCGTGTGTCCCTGTACGGCTGCGATCTCCTGGCGCGATGCGACGTCCCAGGTCTTCACCTTGTGGTCGGTGCCGCCGCTTGCGAGTGTCGCTCCGTCTGGGGAGAAGGCGATGTCCCAGACATTGGATGTGTGTCCGCGTAGGGTCGCGATCTCCTGTCGTGATGCGACGTCCCAAATCCTCACCGTCGCGTCATCTAGGCTGCCGCTTGCGAGAGTTGCTCCGTCAGGGGAGAACGCGACGGTCGAGACCCAGGAATCATGTCCTTGTAGGGTTGCGGTCTCCTGTCGTGATGCGATGTCCCAGAGCTTTATCGTGGTGTCGGAGCTGCCGGTAGCGAGCGTTGCTCCGTCGGGGGAGAAGGTGACGGACCTTACGTTGGATGAGTGTCCTTGTAGGGTTGCGATCTCCTGGCGCGATGCGATGTCCCAGATCTTCAGCCTGTGACCGAAGCTGCCGGTAGCGAGCGTTGCTCCGTCGGGGGAGAAGGCGACGGCCAGGACTGCGGATGTGTGTCCCTGTAAGGTTGCGATCTCCCGTCGTGATGCGACATCCCAGAGCTTTACCGTTTCGTCTCTGCTGCCACTTGCGAGCATTGCCCCGTGGGAGGAGAAGGCGACGGACCAGACCAATCGTGTGTGTCCTTGTAGCGTTGCGATTTCCTGTCGTGATGCGACGTCCCAAAGCCTTACCGTGGCGTCGTCGCCGCCGCTCGCGAGTGTTGCCCCGTCAGGGGAGAAGGCGACGGACCAAACCCAGTCCGTATGTCCCTGCAGGGTTACGATCTCCCGTCGTGATGCGATGTCCCAAAGCCTTACCGTTTCGTCCCTGCTGGCGCTTGCGAGCGTTGCGCCGTCGGGCGAGAAGGCGACGGATAGAATCCAGGATCCTGTTTCCAAGACCCCTGTCCGCTCATGAGTATGGGCGTCCCATAGTTCCATGCCGATGCTCGTGGCTACGGCGAGGACGTCGCCGTTGGGGGAATAGGCGACTGCTTCCGGTTTCCCGTATCCCAGTCGGGCGAGGGCGCCGTCGGGAAGGGCGACCGCGGTGCGGCACAAAAGCAGCGGCAGGACTAGAAGCATCAGCGCGGAACGGGTAACAGGTCGGAGCGGCGCTGGCATACGGATAGGATCGATCATGGACCGGGCTCACATGAGACGACGTCGACGGAACGGACATTCCCGAGACGACTCAGCGCCACGCGGAAGACCCCCTCGGACTGTGCTCCCGAGACTGTCGGCCGGGAGCCGTCCCGGCGATCGCGCGCGGCGAGGCGAGGACACGACGAAGCAGGTCTTGCTACGGATTTCGGCGCGGACAGTATATCATGTAGCCGGTTGTGCCGCAGAATCGCGGCCGCACGTCGATTTCTGGCGGGAACCGGCCGTGGAAGGGCGTGCAGCGCCATCGTCCGACGAACCCGATACTCCCGTCCACCGATGACCGGGAACCCAATTGCGACCTGAAAGCCTGGACGACTACGCGGGCATCCTACGCCGCCGCCTCTTCGTGATACTTGCGGCGACGCTCATCATCGCCGGTGGCGTGGTGGCGGTGGGCCTGCGTCTGCCGCGCGTGTACTCCGCGTCCGTGCTCATGGACGTCGAGCCCAGCCGCGACACCGGCTCGTCGTTGCTCCCCAACCTGGTGCAGACCGCCCTTGGCGGCGGCGGGTCCGACCCGATTCTCATGCAGACGATCGTGAATCGACTGTCCACACGCGCTC
>NYZG01000239.1 GCA_002687025.1 Candidatus Poribacteria bacterium | reverse complement strand
TGATCTCGTAGACGTACTCCTTGTGCGGCTCGATGACGCTGGCCAGTAGGAACGGCTTCACGTGGTGCACGGTGCCTTTGGCCCCCACCCCGAAGGCAGCTAGGTCCTGGCCGACCTCGCCCTTCTCCCAGATCTGGACGCCGACCTTGGCGGCGTACTTGGTGTTGAAGCTGATGGTCGGAGTCAGGCCCGCCAACGCTACGGAGATGTTGCTCACCGAGTTCGTCAAACACAGCAGATTCGGCGGCACTTTCCCGATGTCGATCTTCGGCCCGTCGCCGCCCCCGAGGGTACCCTGGGGATCACAGCCCGCGATCGGCTGGAACGTTTGGGCCGCTCGGTTGAAGGCGAACTGGATCGTGCCGTCGGCGAAGCGGGCTAGCAGGTATTCGCCGGCGCGACCGACGATCACCCCCGCCCGACAGCCCGCCGCCGGTGGTTGCCGACGGCGCCGTGTTCGGCCCCGACCCCGGTCCCGTCGGGTATATCCACGCCTCCAACGTGAAGGTGTCCGTCACGGCCAGAGAAGCGGCCGCCCCGGCGTTGACGTAGTCGAGACTCCCGTCCACGGCGAGCGCGCGGTTCGTCGGGTCCGCCGCCGTGACGTTCACGAGCTCAGCGGCGCTCGTCGCAATGCCGTCGCTGACGGTAAACGACAGCGTGTCCGCTCCCAGCGACGCCGTCGCGCCGTACTGCACGGTTGCCAGGTTGTCTGTCGTGTCGGCGTCCGAGACGGTCAGCGATGCCCCGAACGAGCCCGAGGCCCCGTCGGTCGTGGCGAAGCTCAGCAGGTCGCCGTCGGCATCCGTGCCGGTGATGACGACATCGCCCACCTCGTTGGTGAAGACCGTCGCGGACAGGCCGGGGTCGGCGACGGGGGCGACGTTCGCGCCGAACGTCTGCGGAGAGCCCACAGCGCCCGCCTGGTTCACGAACGTGCCGTCGTTCTCGTTGAGTGTCAGGTCGTCCGCCGAGCCGTCGTCGAAGGTCCAGTAGCCTACGAGGCCGGGGACGCTCTGCGCCTCGGCGGGCGTCAGCGACTTCGTGTAGGTGTTGGCGATCTCCTCCGCTGTCCGCGCGACGTTCCACACCCGCAGTTCGTCCATCTCGCCGTCGAATGCGTGCGGGGCTATCTCGCGCTCGCCGATCCACACGTCGTTCTGAGCAGGCGTGATGTCGCCGATGGCGCCGACAACGGCAATCGGCGTACCGGGGACTCCGTCGATGTACGTTATCACCTGACCGGCCGCGGACGAGTACGTGAACGCCATGTGAGTCCACGCGTTGAGAGGCACGTTCGCGCCGCCGTACGCCCACCCGAAGCCCGGCGACGTGTTCGCGACGGCGAAGTAGATGTTGCCATCACCCCAACGCGCGAGCGTATACGCGCCCTCCTGCGCGATGATCGTGCCGCCGCTCGCCCCGCCCGACCCCGCAGCCGTCGGATAGAGCCACGCCTCGACAGTCATCTCCGTGGTCAGGTCCAGCGAAGCGGCGGCGGGCACGAGGATATAGTCCGCGTTCCCCGCGAACGACGCCGTCAGGTTCGGGAACTCCTGCGTCGGCGGGGAAGCGGCGATGGCCGCGACATCTGCTGCCGCGAGCGCGCCGTCCCAGACGTTGAAGTCGGCCAAGTCGCCTCGGTAGAACGTCCAGCCGCCCGTGCCTCCGACCCATCCACTGTCCCAGCCGACGCCCACCTGGTTGTTGAGCATGGTGAGGTGGTCTATGGCGACGGCGTACGTCCCGGTGAGCACCCCGTCGACGTACAGGTAGTGGGCATCGACATCGCCGACGATGGCGGCGTGATGCCAGGCTGCGTCGTTCACGGCCGTCCCGCTGTTGAGAGGCGCTCCTGGGTTGGCGGCCCATAACCCGCCTCGAAGCAGCCCGTCAGTCCCCACGTAGAGGACCGGTACCACGTTGCCCGGTGTGCCGGGGTGCGCTGCGTTCTGGTAGCCGAACAGGACGCCCTTCGTGCCGGTCGTACGGAACCACGTCTCAACCGTCACGGATGTGCGGCTGTGGATGAGACTGTCGGTCGCGGTCTCCTGGTCGTCAACGCCGTCGAACATCGTCACGACGCCCGTGGACGTGGCCCACGCCACCGCGGGCAGGTTGACGGTGACGGCCACGGACTCCGCCGCGCTCGTCTCGATCCCGTCCGATACGGTGAAGGAAAATGTGTCGGCGCCCGCGCCTCCCGTAGCGTCGTACGTCACGGTTGCCAGATTGTCCGTGGCGTCGGCGTCGGTGAGGGTCAGCGTCGCTCCGAGCGTGTCCGAGACGGCGGATGTCAGGGCGAACGCCAGCGCGTCGCCATCGCCGTCGGTTCCGGTGATTTGGATCGCGACGGTCTCGTTCGTCTCGACAGTCGCGGATGTGCCGGTGTCCGCGACTGGGGCAGCGCCGTTCGCGTCGAATACCTTCCCCGACGGGGCGACGGTGGCGTCGCCCGCGAACGTGCCGTTGTTGGCGTTCAGGGTCAGATCGTCCGCTGACTGACCGTCGAAGGTCCAGTAACCTTGCAGCCCCGCGACGGCCTGGGCCTCCGCCACGCTCATCGTCTTGGCGTACGTGCTGGCTATCTCGGACGCCTGGCGCGCGACGTCCCATATGCGCACCTCGTCGATTTCGCCGTCGAAGGCGGCCTCGCCGCTCTGCCGATTGCCGATCCAGACGTTGTTCCACGAGGGCAGGAAGTCCGCGATCGTGCCACTCGCCGCCGTGGAGTAGACTGCGACGCCGTTGGCGTACAGGGTGAACATACCCTCGGTTGACGAGTACACGAAGGCGAGATGTGTCCATACGTCCTGCGCGGCCGTATAGGTCGTGACTCCCCATCCCCAGCCGGCGTTGCCCATGGCGTAGGCGATGGAGCCATCGGCAAAGCGCTGCAGGAGGTATTCACCTTCGCGGCAGATTATGGCTCCGCCCTGGCTGCTGACGCCCGAGCCCGGGCCCGTCGGGTATACCCACGCTTCGAGCGTGAGGTCGCTCGTAATGAGGAGCGACGCGTCGAGTCCCACGTCGATGTAGTCCGCGGAGCCGTCGAGCGCCACGTCGTAGTTAGTCGGCGAGCTGACGGTGATGCTGACCGTCGCGGGGGCGCTAGTCTCGATGCCGTCCGTCACGGTGAAGGAGAACGAGTCTGGGCCGTCCACCGAGGGCGTGTACAGCACCGTGGCGATGTTGTCGGTGGGATCGTCGTCCACCAGCGTGAGGGGAAGAAGCATGGTATCGGACGTGGTGGACACGAGCGCGAAGGTCAGGGCATCGCCGTCTGCGTCCGATCCCGTGATGTAGATGTAGTTCTCCGGCCCGCTCGCTGCCGATGCCGAGGACGCGTCCGCTACCGGCGCGACGCCGTTGAGCCCGAACGTCTGCTGTGACCCGAGGATCGCTGCGGCGCCCGTGAACGTCCCGTCGTTCGTGTTTGCGCTGAGGTCGCTCGCCGTGCCGTCGTCGAAGTTCCAGTACCCAACGAGACCTGTCGACAGCGCAACATCGCCTGCGGTAAGGCTCCTCGTGTGCGTGCTGAGAATCTCGGCGGCCGACCGGGCGACACTCCAAATGCGGATCTCGTCGATGTCGCCCTCAAACGACTCCGCGACGCCTTGTCTCTCGCCGAACCGCACGTTGTCAGATGCGGGGATCGCGTCGGTCATCGTCCCGGCGACATCCGCCGAGTAGACCTCCACGCCGTCCGCGTACAGGCGTATGGCGCCGTCCGTCGCCGACGCGACCAGCGCAATGTGCCGCCACGTGCCTACCGGCGTGGTGTAGCCTGTGTGGACCCACGCCCAGGGCAAGGTAGCGTGGTTGCCGGCAACGTAGCGGATCGATTCGTCCGCCGGCCACCATGCGAGCATGTACTCGCCCTCGCGATCGATGAACGCGCCTCCGTTGCCTGCGTTCGCTCCGCTGCCTGCCGGCCGAATCCACGCTTCGAGCGTGTATTCGTCGCCCAATTCCAGCGACGAGTCGGCGCCAACGTCCAAATAGTCGACGCCTCCGGCGACTGCGAGCGTCAGGTTCGCCGGCTCGGCAGCGGGCTCAACAGCGGCGATCGTCGCGACTTCCGCAGACGTGAGCGTGCCGTCCCAAACATTGAAGTCTGCGATGTCGCCCCGGAAGAAGTCCCACGTGTTGGCGCCGCCGACCCAGTTGGTGTATGCGAGACCCACCTGGTTGAAGTCCATGCCGATGTCCGCTATCGGCCCAACGTACGTGCCGACCGCGGCGCCATCGACGTACATGTGATGGCGGTCCACGTCACCTACGAGCGCGACGTGGTGCCAGCTTCCGTCGTTGACCGCGGATGGCGAGAACATCGGCGGATTGGCTGCCGCCCACAGCCCTCCGCCAAGACGTCCGTCATTGTGGATGTACAGCGACGGGATGTGGCTTGATGGAACAGTGGGATATGTCTGATCCGCGTAGCCGAACAGCCCGCCGCGCGTCTCCGTCGTACGGAACCACGTCTCCACGGCCATGGCCACCCGGCTCTGGATCAGGTTGGCTGGGGCGACGGTGTAGTCTGCTACGCCATCGTAGGTGGTCACCGCGCCCGACGACGTCGACCATGCCAACGACGGCGCGGCGGGCGGCGCCGAAGCGATGCTTGCTACGGTGGCTTCGGACAGCGGCCCGTCCCAGATCGTGGGCGCGCCGATTTCGCCGCCGAAGTAGTGCCATGAGCTGTTGCCGGCAGGCCAACTGAGCGTGTATCCGACGCCGATCTGGTTGACGATCTCGGAGAAGTGTTGGATGTCTCCCAGCGCCACGCCGACGAGCGCTCCGTCAAGGTACAGCGTGCTCTGATCGTCATCGCCGATCAGGGCCGCGTGATGCCACTGGCCATCGTTCACGACGCCAGCGGACGTTATCGGTCCAGGACCGACTGCTTCGCTCCAGAACACCCCGCGGAGCAAGCCGTCCGTTCCGACGTAGAGCGCTGGCGTGTAGTTGCCGGTGACGGCGCCCCCCGGTACCTCGTCCTGATAGCCCAGCAGCACGCCGTGCGTGTTCGTGCGGAACCACATCTCGGCGGTTAGGGACGTGTCGGATTGGATCGTGCTGTCGGGCAGTGACGCGTAGTCGGCGGCCCCGTCGAAAGCTCTCCGGGGCAGCGGCGCGGTCCATACTGCGGCAGGCGCGCTCGTCGCGCCAACGGCGGCGGCCATGTTGCGCACCTGGTGCGCGTTCGTCTCCGTGCCCGACCCACCCGCAAAGCCTGAGAGCGTGCCTGTGGCGCGGGCGAAGAAGCTCGCGCTGTCGTCGTACGTGATGACGAGGCCGCCGTCCAGCCACACGTCGAAGACGCCGGTGTCGCAACTCACCTGGAAGGGCCGCCACGCGCCGTCGTCCAGCGTTGAGTGGTTGTACGAGGCGAGAGTCGTCCCGTCGTAGATGAGCTTGATCTGGTCGTTGTACTCGTCGAAGCTGACGGCGTACTGTCCGTTGGTGTCCGACTGCCACGTCGGCTCCGTATCGGCCCAAAGGAAGGCGTAGAAGATGTCGGCGCCGGTCCCGCCGCCGCTGCGGAACTCTCCGGTGAGGTCAAAGCGCTCCCCCAGGGCCAGGCTCGAGTAGCTGACGCCACCATGGGTCGACGCGACGGCGAAGTTCAGTTGCCAAGCGCCCCCGCCATCCACGGCGCTTCCGAAGGCTGTGCCGACCGGGTACGTCGGCGCGGCGCCCTCCGTGGACACGGCTAGCGCGCTGGTGTTGCCATTCGTGGTGACGTTCCACACCATGTTGCGCACGCTGTGCTCGTTCGTGCTGCCGGCGGTTCGTCCTCCGAACCCGAACCTGTCGCCCGTCGCGTTCCCGTAGAGGTGGAGCCGGTCGTCATAGGTGAGTCTGAGCGTGCTGTCGAGGTAGACGTCGAACAGGCCCGCCGTGCAGTCGACCTGGAACTGGCGCCAGGTGGACGTGTCCAGCCCCGCCTCCCCCACGGACGCCAGGACGGCGCCGTCGTAGAGCACCTGGATCTGGTCTTCCCACTCGTCGCACGCGAAGGTGTACTGCTGGTGGGCAGCATCCTCGCCCGCCGGGTCGGAGGCCGCCCAGCCGAACACGTAGAATGCGTCGGCGCCCGTGCCACCGCCCGTCAGGAATTCCCCGGTCACGCTCCACGTGTCGCCGACCGGCAGGCTCGGATACGTGATGCCGCCGCTTTGGTCCGCCACCGCAGGGGTAAGCTCCCAATGCTGACCGCTGACCTGGGTCGCGGAGCCGTACGCGCTGGGGGTCGGGAAGGTCGACGCGCCGCCGTCGACAATCAGCTCCAGTTCGTCTATCGCGGCGCGCGCCACCGAGCTCCACGACACCAGACAGACGAATACGGGCAGCCACACCCAACGGCGACACTGGGTACTCATCTGCGGCGCGCCTCCTTGCTTCTCGGGCCGACGCGGTGTAGACGCGGCAGGGCGACGGTGAGACGACCGATCAGGTCGTGTGCGCAAGCTAGGGATTCATGCATAGCGGAATGCCCTTCGTACCCGACGGCGTCCGACGCTGGCCTGCGTGCTGCCGCATACCGGGCACACCACGCTCTCCACCCCTCAACGCGTGTCGACGGCGAATGTTCACCGCGGCCCGCGCTCCCCGGGAGTCGCCAGCGGCGTTATGCCAGCGACCTCAGATAGTCGATTGACGCCTTCGTAGCCGCCGTGTATTCCTCGTCCGACAGAACTCCGCCGCCATGGTCTTGGATGAACTTCAGTTCCGCGGCCGTGGCGTTGTCGGCCGGCGCCTCTTCCTGCGTGCCGGCGAGGATCGTCCGTTCGATCGGGTTTACGAACTCCACCGTCATGTGCCCCGCGTAGCCAACCTCGTCCAGCGTGCGTAGCGTGGCTGCCCAGTCGTAGTGACCCTCGCCCGGAGGCTTACGGTTGCTGTCCGCGACGTGGAAATCGAGCAGGCGACTCCCGGCTTGCCGTATCGCCGAGAGCGCGTCCACTTCCTCGATGTTCATGTGGAACGCGTCAAGGCACACGCCGATGTTCTCATCGACCGCGTCGGCCAACGCCAACGCCTGATCGCCGCGGTTGATGAAATACGTCTCGAACCGGTTGATCGGCTCGATGGCGATCTTCACGCTGAGTTCGACGGCCACCTCATTGACCCGCTTCATGCCCTCGACGGCCCACGCCCACTCCTCATCTACCGAGGCGTCCGGCGCTATCTTGCCCACCGTCGCCGGGACGATGGTCATTATCTCGCCGTCCAGGCCGCCTACCATGCGCACGCAATCCTCAAGATAGGCGATGGTGCCTTCGCGCTGGTACTTGTCGCCAAGGGTAAGGCCGCGCCCCTCGGTCATAATCGACACAGAGCCAAGGCAAGCCATCCCGTGCTTCTCGAGGGTGGCGCGTGTCTCGTCGATAGGGTATTTCTCAGGTTCGCCGCTTATTTCGATGGCGTCGTATCCGCAGTCCGTCAGCCGCGAGACCGTGGTCTCCAGCGTCTCG
>NYZG01000238.1 GCA_002687025.1 Candidatus Poribacteria bacterium | reverse complement strand
GTGATACGCCCCGCCACCTCGCTCCTCGTAGCCGGGACTGACGATGTAGAAGAGCGATGGGAATTCGCGACGTATCCACGGGGCCGAGTCGTCCTGATCCGAGATGGTGTACACGCGGAGCTTCGAGACGAACTCCGCCACCTCGACCGGCGTCCGTGTCTCGCTCACGGTCCAGAGCGCCTGCGCCAGGCAGTTGACGCCGCCCCACACGCAGATCCACAGCGGGCGCGGGTCTGGGTCGTCGACGGCGGCGATTATCCGGCGGGAGCCATCGGAGTCCATGCCGTCGCCGACGCCTTCCATACCGTAGCGGCTGATACCCGTCATCGTGAGCCTGTGCAACTCGTCCGCGGCGGGGTATCCGTCGGCGTGCGCCGACAGATTGGCGCGCACAGTCCCGTAGGCGTCGATGCGCTCCGTGATCTGCTCCGGGGCCACGCGGTCGCGCAGCCAGCAGGACGTGGTTGCGACGAGCCCCTCGATGTCGAACTCGTTCGCGTAGCACAGGAACCGCACCATCGACTGCTCGTCGTCGGGTTCATTCGTGATGTCGGTCAGCACGAGCACGCGTGGACGGCAGAACTCGTCGAAGGACACCTCTGCGGACATGACGCGGCTCCTCAGGAGAATCGACGCAAGCGCGACGGTCGATGCTACCACGACCCGATGAGGAGGGGATCGGATCGTTAGCCTGCCTCCCGTGATCTGCGCGCTCGCGAATCCTCGGCTAGCTCAGGGCGCGGACAGATGCGCCTGTCGATTTGACGCCGCTCCCCACATGTCCCATAGTGAAAGTAACGGCTGCCAAGGGAAGCCGCCCGTCCGCGGAAAGGGCCGAGCCCGCCCCGTTCGACGCTACGACCATTTCAGCCTTCTTTCTGCTCGTCCGCGGACGCCGAGCGTACGCTAGAGAGAGGGTGTCATGTCTACGACACTGCCCCCGAATGCCAGCATCGAACAACTGAGGAAGCAGGCGAAGGATCTCCTTGCCGCCTGGAAATCCGGCGCGTCGGACGCGGTTGAACGCGTCCGCGCCGCGCATCCTCGAACGCCTGGTCCATCCGACACCGTGTCGCTCGTCGACACGCAACTCACGCTTGCGCGCGAGCACGGCTTTCCTAGCTGGGCCGAGTTGAAGCGGCACGTCGAGTTGGCCGCGGACGATCCAGTCGTCGCGTTCATCGAGGCGGCCTGCGTGCCGCTGGATGGAGGATCGCACGCTGCGGGCGCGTTGGGCCCCGCGAACGCACTGCTGGCGAATCATCCCGAGATCGCGTCGGCGGGCATCTACGCCGCGGCGGCCCTCGGCGATGCCGCGGCCCTGCGGCAGGCCCTGTCCGACGACCCGAGCCTCGCCACGTCGAAGGGAGGGCCCCGCCGCTGGGACGCGCTCACGTATCTCTGCTTCTCGCGCTACCTACGGCTCGACGCTGCGCGCTCGGACGGCTTCCTCGATACGGCGGGTGCCCTGCTCGAGGCTGGGGCCGACCCGAATACAGGGTTCTACGATGACGACCACTTGCCGGAACCCACTCTCGAGTCGGTGATGTACGGGGCGGCGGGGGTCGCGAACCATGCGGGCGTGACCCAGCTTCTGCTGGAGGCCGGCGCCGATCCGAACGACCGTGAAACACTCTACCACGCGCCCGAGCACGCCGACAGCGCCGCAATGAAGACGCTCGTGGAAAGCGGGAAAATCGACGCGTGGGGGACGACCACGATGCTCCTGCGCAAGCTCGACTTCCACGACTACGATGGCGCGACGTGGCTTCTGGAACACGGCGCGGACCCCAACGATGCCGAGTTGTGGGGGAAGACGGCGCTGCACCAGGCCGTCCTTAGGCGGAACGCGCTGCGATTCGTCGACCTGCTCCTCGAACACGGCGCGGACCCAACTGTCACTGCGGCCGACGGTAAATCCGCTGTCGCCGTCGCGGCGCGGATGGGGCGCGCGGATGTGATCGAGCGGTTCGCGTCCCGAGGGTTCTCGACGGAGCTAACGGGCATCGACCGGTTCCTCGCAGCATGCGCTCGCGCGGACGCCGAGACGGCGCGCGCGATCCTCTCTCAGGAGCCCTCGCTGCTCAATTCGCTGCAGCCGGAGGACCGGCGCGTATTCGCGGACGTGGCGGGGTCGGGGAACACGGACGCCGTGCGGCTCATGCTCGACCTGGGCTTCGACATCGACGCGCCCGCGGACTTCGGCGAGACGGCGCTGCACCTGTCGATCTGGCACGGGCGTCACGAAACTACGCGGTTGCTGATCGAACGCGGCGCTCCACTTGAGCAGGAGAACGACCGTGGTGAGACGGCGCTCCAGCATGCGGTTCGCGCCGCGGCCGGCTCGGACTGGGGTGCGGCCCGTTCCTCCGAGGCGGTCTCCTTCCTGCTGGATGGAGGAGCGAACGTGCGCGCCGTGACCTTGCACCCCTCAGGTGTGGACGAGGTGGACAGCCTGCTCGAAGCGCGCGGCCTGCGTCGCTGACAGGTCGCTCGGAAGCGGATGGACTGGTGGAATATCGCCCACTGGGTGGATATGCCGCCACCATTTCGCGTATCGAGCTACTTGCGGATCACCATCCGGCGCGCCTCGCGATACTCCCCGGCGTGTAGCTCGCAGATGTACACGCCATTCGCCGCCCATTCGCCGAGGGTGTTGAACCCGTCCCAGTAGGCGGCCTCGCGCCGGCTTCGGTAGGATCCGGCGTCCAGACGACCCAAGGCGATGCGGCGAACGACCTCGCCCTGCATACCGTAGATGGTGATCACCACGTCCGCGGCTTCGGCCAGGTCAAAGGGAATCCACGTCTCGGGATTGAACGGGTTCGGATAGTTCGGCAGCAGGGCCGACACCCGCGGACGCAGCGAGAGCAGCATGCGTGCAAGCGAGGCGATGCCTTTGCGGTAGAGGGCGGAGCCGTCGTCGGAGCCGCGCGCCTCGGCAAGCCAGCGTGCAACAGCGGCAACGGCCCGCTCGCGCGTCGATGGCGCGCCACCAGCAGCACCTGCTCGCGCGGAGGCCACGAGCGCCATGTCGGTGACGTCCACACGCCCATCCCCGTTGACGTCGGCGGCCGTCTCAGCCGTTGCCGCGTCCCCAACCGCAGCGGCGACGGCCAGAATGTCGGCAATGTCGACGGCGCCGTCGCCGTCGACGTCCGTGGAGGCCGCGGCGGCTGGCAGGGCCACGGGCAGCGCAAAGTCGAACTGCCACGGCCCGCCGTTGTCCGCCGTGACGTCTACGACGAAGTCGACCGAAGCCGCCACATGCAAGTCCAGAGCGACGCGCAATCCGACGTTATTCCGCGCCTCGCCCGCCGGCCACGCTGCATGCTCGACCGTCCCGGCCGACACCGTTGCCCCCGGATTCGACGTGCTGAGGGTGACCACGACGTTCTCGCCCGCGAGGCTACCCTCGTTCAGTAGCCGCACGCGCACGTCTAGCTCCTCGCCCGGATGCGCCATCCCGTCGCCGTTGCCCAGAACCCGGTCCCAGACCCAAACGCTGCGCCGCTCGAAATCCACCGTCGGGACGATGGGCAGCGTGTAGGTGAACCGCCATGGGCCGCCGCTGTCCGCGGTGACATCCACGGCGAACGTCACCGGCCCGGACGCGCCTGCCGATATGCCCACGACGAAGCCGTTGTTGTTGCGAGCTTCTCCCGCGGGCCATGTGTCGTGCGTGACCAGTCCTTCCACGACCGTGACGTGCGGATCGTCCGCGGTGATCGAGACGCGCACGTCCGTCGCATCCCCCTGCCCGACGTTCCTCATCCGAATGCGTGGCAGCACCGTTTCACCGGCGTTCGCGCGGCCGTCCCGGTCGCCGCCGGGCGGGGGATCGTATGCCCAGACGTTCCGCTGGGAGAACCACGGCGCGGCGCGGATCGGGGCCGCGAACGTAAACTGCCACGGCCCGCCCACGGCCGCGGCGACATTGACCACAAGCGCCGCGTCGTGCGAGGACGCGTCGGGCGCCACGTCGAACATGAATCCCTCGTTGTTCCGCGCAGACGAGGCGGCCCACGCGGCGTGCGATATGTCGCCCGCAACCACCGTTATGTCGGGGTCATCGGTTGAAAGGCTGACACGGACATACGCGGCATCGGCGTGCCCGTCGTTGCGAAGGCGCACGCGGAGGAAGACGCGCTCGCCAGCCTCGGCGAGGCCATCCCGGTCGCCGCCCGGCGCTGGGTCGAATACCCAGAACGCGCGTGGCGAAAACTCCACGGCGGGACCCGCGATCGGGATATCGATCGCGAAGGTCCACGCGCCGCCCGTGTCGGCCGTGACCCGCACGGTGGCTGTGACAATGCGCGGCGACGCGTTGGGCGCGATGTCGAGAAGCAGGCCGTCGTTGTTGCGCGCCTCGCCCGCAGGCCACGTCTCATGGACGGCCTCGCCGTCGACGACGGTCACGTCCGCGTCGTGGATCGCGAGCGACACGCGGACGTGTCGGCCGAGGCCGGGGCCATCGTTGCGCAGGCGAATCCTCGGCCGGACCCGCTCTCCGGGATTGGCGTGTCCGTCGCGGTTGCCGTCTGGATCGAACGTCCAGTGGTTCCTGTAAGAGAACTCCACCGGCAGGACGACGACGGATATCGCGAACGAGAAGAACCACGGGCCGCCGTTGTCGGCTTCGACACGCGCGACGAGCGTCACGTCTCGCGGCGTGGCGTCGGCCGCGATGTCGAGCACAAGGCCCTCGTTGTTCCGCGCCTCGCCTGCGGGCCACGTGGCGTGCCTCACCTCCCCGGACACCACTGTCACGGCCGGGTCGGAGACAGTCAGTGTCACACGCGCGTTCCGGGCCGGTTCGATGCCTGCGTTCATCAGTCGCAACCTGGGACGGATGCGCTCACCCGGGTTGGCGACGCCGTCGTGGTTGGCGCCGGGGGCCGGGTCGAACACCCAGTCGTTGCGATGCTGGAAGAGCACGGGCGGATGGACGACGGGCAGGAGGAGCTCATATCGCCATGGCCCGCCGTTGTCCGCGGTGATGTCGACGACGACCGGCACTTCGCCCGGCGCGGCTCCCGGCGCGATGTGCACCATGGCGCCGCCTGTGCGCGCCTCGTCTGCCGCCCACGCTCCGTGTGCTACCTCGCCTGCCACGATGGTGACGGCGGGACCGTACACGGAAGCCAAGACGCGGACGTTCCGCGCGGCGCCTGTGCCGATGTTCCTGAGCCGCAGTCGCAGGTACGCGTGCTCGCCGGGGTTCGCGATGCCGTCGCCGTTGCCTCCGGGCGGCGGGTCGAATATCCAATGGCTACGCTTTTCGAAGGACGGCGCCACGCCGATGTCCACCACGACGCCCGCGCCGACCACGGTCGGGATCGCCCTCGCCCCGCCATCGCCGAGTAGCGCCGCGGTGAGGACGATGGACGACGACCCGCGGGCAAGCGGCCGAAAGGTCAGACGGACGAACGGGCCTTCTCCGTTGACGCCGGTGATCCCGGGGAAGTTGACGATGGCGCGGGCAGTACTCACCGTGGGTGAATCGACGCGCGCGAGGGCAGCGTAGTCGAATGCGCCCACGAGGGAGCCGCCACCCTCGACGTGCGCGAGAACCGACGCGTCGTAACTGACGACGAACTGCGCCGTGTCGAGCGCCGTGACCGGCCCCAGCGTCACATCGACGGTGAACGGCTCGCCGACCGGAGCGAAGTCGGGCGCAACGATGTCCACCGCGACGCCTTCGGAGCCCCATGCCGCGCCAGGAAGCACGGTAAGCGCCACAATGCCGCAGAACAGCCCCGATAGGCCGCCGTACGGCCGGGCCTTCTCCGACCAACCGTCGCCTGATGCGTCCTCGGCCACGATGTCGCTCCGCCGGTGATGTGGGCCACACAGGGACGGAATACGCCTACCGGATCGGTTGAGCGATAGACGGTCTGTTGTGCTGAGATCGGCCACGCAACCGGGCGACGGGCCTCGTCGCGATTGCCGCGTCAAGCTCTACAGAGCGGGGCACGCCGGTGGGCTGGCGCGCCAACCATTCATACCTCAGCATCGCGCGATTCCTGCAAATGACGGACGCGATCGGATGTCGACAGGGCCCAAAGATGCACTCTATCCACTTGCCGCGCAAGAGGCATACAGTCCTGTTGGCCTGCCTTGCCATGTCGCCGAGGCCGGCCGCGTGTGCGCGATCGAGAGGCCCTCTATGTCCGGCGCGGCTTCAACTGCTGGGTGAGCGCTACGTCGCGGCGCCACCCCTTCCCCTCGACGTGGACGGACAGCCGCTTGCCGTCCGACGCGATGGACACGCTTGCCGCGGCGCGGCCGGGAACGAGCAGCGTCGCCATCGCCATACGTGTCTGCTGCGCGCGCGTGCACCAGCGCAACATCGTGTGGGGAGCCTGAGTCGGCGTTGTCGGCGCGGTTGTTGCGGCCGTCAGCAGGGCTGGGACGCTGCAGGCGTAGGCGACGCGCATCCGTTCCGAGTGTCCCTTCAGCAGCGCGGTCGCCGTGAACGCGTCCACATCCGCCGACGAGAACATGCGCGACTCAATGCGTCCCGCGCGTGGTAGGATGGCCTGGTCCACGATCAGGAAGGCGCGCTCCGGCAGGAGGAGCACGAGGCGGCCGCAGAACGTGGCCGCGGGGCCGTCGCGCATCTCGCCCATCGCCGATGTCGCGACCATGCGTACGCCTTCGGCGCCGTCCACGGACACGCGTTCTGTCCGGTCCAGCGCCGACCCGACCGTGATGCCGACGCCGTTGACGAGCAGCGTGTTCTTCGACGCCGGGCCGACCTCGAACAGTTCCTCTCGGCGATTCGAGAACGTGGTGTCGAGGTACTCGCCGACGCCGACGTTCTCGATAAGGCGCTCCTCGCCGACGACACAGTGGAAGCTCAGGAGGTCGCGATGGCCGTGCGGCACTTCGGAAGTTCCGCCACGCACCGTCATATGCAGCGCCGGCTCCGCGCAGCTGTCCTCCAGCTTTGCCCAGTCCAGACCTCGATACAGGTTCACGGTAGGTCGGGACGCTCTCGCGGACCCCGGCTGCGCTTCGCCAGGATGCAGCGCCAGCCATTCGGCGGGATTGGGAGCCGCGCCGCCGCTGGCGAGCCGTTGCGTAATCCTGTCCAGATGTCCATCGAGGTTCGCCATCACGTCTGGTAGCGCGAATCGCTCCGCGGCGGCGTAGTGGAAGGGCGCGGGCCGCCAACTGTTGCTGTCGCCAAATCCACAGGCGATGCCGGCCGGGCTGAAGTCTAGCGGGAAGCGTAGGGTCTCCCGCATGCACCGCTTCCGCATCAGGGGATGCGCGGAGCCCGTCGCGCGTTCGTGGCTCGTGAGATAGCGGAAGGCGTACATCATCCCGTACGCCCAGTAGCCTACACCTTCGCTCCATCCGCCATCGGAACGCTCCGCCTCCTCGACGAACGCCGGCATGGAGCCCTCGGCGAGCTCCAGCGCCCTACGCGCCTCGGGTAGGTCCTCGCGCATCGCCAGGGCGAGGACGCCGGCGCCGCCCGCGCACACGGCGTTCCAGTTGTTCGTGCCGCCATACCACGACGGCGGGTTGTCGTTGTCGACATGATGCACGAAGGGCCCGAGCGCCCGTCGTCGCGCGATGTCAACCATCGTCGCACGCTCGTTTTCGGAGAGGTCGTCGTACAGCAGGTCGTACGCCAGGGCGAGCGTGGCGCTGTTCTCGCCATAGCTCAGGTCGAAGATCGCGTTTGGGTCGGGGTCGTCGCGTCGCCACGTGATCCACGACCAGTACTCCCACGCGTCCATCATCTCGACATGCGCCAGCGCCGCGTCGCGGAAGCGCGCCTCCCCGGTTTGCACCCACCGCGCGAGCAGGGACAGCATACGCGTCTGGGTCTCGCGCGCCCGTATCAGGTGCTCGTTGTGCACGTTGCGGGCGTACGTAAGGGGCGGCATATCGACGAAGCGATCGGCGTCGGCGATTATCTGCCAGGCCGCGAGCTTGAGGAAGGGCGTCCTCGGCTCCGCACGGAGACGGTCCAGTTCCTCCGTCCCGAGGTAGAGTCGCGGATGTGGCGCGAATGAGGCGGCGGACATGGCAGGCTCCCGTCTGGCGCCGTCGTGGGCGCGGGTGTCCCTGATGCATGCAGTCGATGGGACGTCGAGGAACACGGCACGCGTGGTGAGCCCGCGGCGCCTCTGGAGCTCCTCCGCGCAAAGCCGGAGGGATCGTACATGCGCGCGGAGGCGGCGACAGACGCTCGGGAGGCGACTTGCGGCCGTTACCGCCCGTCGGCGCCGTCGGCAACTCTAGCAAGCCATCGACCCGTGACGCGCAGCACGTCCAGCTTGAGGTCGAGGTTCTGTCGGCGCGCGGGGACGAGATCGACGACGTCGAAGCCGATCGTGTGCAGAACGCCTTCGAGGCTGACGGCGCACCTGGGGCCTCCGCCGCCTCCGCCTCCCGCGACGCAGATGCCGACCGCAGGCGTGCCGACGATGCCGCGCTCCCCGGCTTCGTGAGTGCAGATGCGCCGCAGACGGTCGAGGAACGCACGCATGCTCTCGCTCAGGTCGCCGTAGTATACGGGCGTCGCGAAGGCGACCACGTCCGCGGCGCGGATCGCTGTGACGAGTCGCGCGAAGTCGTCCTCGATGACGCAGGAGCCCTCCGCGCGGCACTCTCCCCAGCCGTCGTCATCACACTGCCGACAGCGCTCGAGGTCGAGCGTCGGGAGGAAGACCGTCTCGCACGATGCCCGTGCGGCCTCCAGCCCCTCAGCCAGGGCCGCGATAGCCTGTGCCGTCCGCCCCTCGAGGTCTCGACTGCCCGATATGATCAACGCGTTCATGTTGGCGCCCCTTCCCACGTGCTGACTTGGTAGGAGCCGTAGCCCGCGCGCGTTGGCGGGTCAAGAGCGCACGGAGCGCGCGCCGGTTACTTCAGGACGATCATGCGGCGCATTGACCGATGCTCCCCGGCGGCCAATTCGTACACATACACGCCGCTAACCACTCCCTCACCGAGCTCATTGGCGCCGTCCCAGTAGGCGGCGGCCGCACGCGTGATGTGTTCGCCCATCGGCCTGCGCCCGATGTCCAGGACGCGCACGCGGCGTCCCGCGAGGTCGCAGATGTGGACGGTGACGTCGGCGTCGGCGCCCAACTCGAACGGTATCCACGTCTCGGCTTTGAACGGGTTGGGGTAGTTCGCCATCAGCCGCGTGCGATACGGCTCGATCGTGAACGCGTAATCGAGCGTGGTTTCGGCCGTGGCGGCGCCCAGCCGCAGGCGCGCGGCGCGGATGACGCCCCGGGCGCGACGCGCGAGCGTGGGGTTCGTCTCGAACGCGGCTGCCACCAGCGGGGCCGAGTCGCCTGCGGGCCGTGCCGCGGCGAACGCGATCGCGACTTCGCCCGGCCGCTCCGCGCGCGCGAGCGTCGCTTGCCAGGAGTCGCCGCCAAGCGATACGTCGACGAGCCTCAGAAGCCCCGGATCGTAGTCGAGACGCAGTTGGGCCGAAGACACGTTTCGCGCGCCGTCAGAATGCACGCGGACGACGATGCGCCCTCCCGGCCGGGCCTGGGCGCCGGAGCCCCGCAGCAGCGCGGCAGGGGCGTTCACCGTCGCGGATGGCGCGGCCGCCCCCTCGACCGGGAACGCGGCGATGATGCCGACCTCACGCTGCAGGATGAGCGACGCGTCCGGCGAACCGACCGAGGCATCGCCGTCCACGTCGGCGACCTGATCCGCCTCCGCGGGCGTCAGCGGGAACGACGCCCACACGGGCGCGGTCGTCTCGATGGGGAACGCCACGTCGACGGGCTCCCCGAGCAGGCCGTTCACCACGTGTTCGAGGACCCACGCGGCGTCGTACGCGCCCGCGGCGCCGTTGCCCGTGACGTCTCCGTACACCAGGTTCAGCACGGTGAACGTCCCCGACACCGGCGTGGACGGCACGCCGCCCTCGTTCAGTTGCACGGAGGCCAGCGTCAGCGGGCTCGTCGTTCCCGCGACGGCTCCCGCCACGACGTCGAACGCCACCTGCGCCAGCGTCCCGCCGGACGGCAGCGCGCTCGCGAAGTCCGCGGCCATCGAGAAGTTCAGCTGACCCGCCGCCACGACGTTCTGCTCCAGCGTCCATCCCGCCGGGACGATCGCCCCGAGGGTCACGGCGTCGGCCGTCGGCGTGAGGAGCGCGTCGTCGTACGTCAGCGAGATGGCGACGCCGACCACACCGGCCGCCGAGATGTCGTACGCCTCGATCGGCACGCTGACGGTCGTTCCCGCCCCAGCCTGCACGCTCACCGCGCGGACGAAGTCGGTTGCGGAGCCTTCGACGGAGAACGACACGCTCGCCTCCACCGCCGGGCTCAGGACGTTGTGGCTCTCGTCGACGAGTGTCGCATAGGCCGTGTACGAGACGCCGTCCGTGAGTCCCGTGATCGTGGCGGCTGCAACGCCTTCGGCGACTTCGTTCCCACCCGCGAGGCCGGTCGCCGGGAACGGCGTGTCCAACTGCCAATGCCAGTGTCCCGGCGCCGCGTGGCTCTGAATGTCCACCGTCAGGTTGACCGAGGCCGTGCCGGGCGGGAGCGTCTGTCCTGCCGTCGGCGATGTGATGACCATCGTCGGATTACCGGGCGCAACTCCTGTTCCGCTCACGCTCACCATCGAGGAACCGCCCTCGGCGTCGTGGGAGATGGTGATGTCGGCGACCTGGGAGCCCTCGGTGATCGGTGTGAAGGTCACGGTTACGACCTCGCCCTCGTTCTCCGGCAGGTCGAACGGGATCGCTCGCGTGACGGGCGCCACGACGAAGTCGACGTTCGTGGCAGCCAACCCGGACACCGATAGCGGGATGGTCCCAACGTTCGTAATGACGAATCTCGCCGACGAGGGGGATCCGACAGCTACGGACCCGAGGTCGAGTGTCGTGGGCGACACCGTGATGTGCGGGGACGGCGGCAGATAGGGCGACCACGACGGGGCGAACGCGTCAGCGCCGTCAAACGTAATCCGAGTCTGGTTCGCGCCGTCGGCATTCATGATGTATATCTCGCCGTTCCCGTCTCTCGTAGACCGGAACGCGATCTGCGAGCCGTCTGGAGCCCACGACGGCAGATCCTGGCTACCCACGTCGGTGACCGTGAGCTGTGTGGGCGAGGCGCCGTCCGCCTGCATCACGAAGATCTCGTTGTTGCCGTCGCGCTCCGACTCGAACGCAATCTGCGCTCCGTCTGGCGACCAGGCGGGCTCCTCGTCCTTGAAGCCGGCGTTGAGCGTGAGGTTCTG
>NYZG01000237.1 GCA_002687025.1 Candidatus Poribacteria bacterium | reverse complement strand
AGGGCGGACCCGGGCTCGTTCGGCCGATTGTCTTGGGCGAGTTCACGCTCCTCGGTGAGCACGTCGCTAAACGCGTATCCGCCGCCGGGGGCGTCGAACTCCGCCCCGCCGACCCGTGCCGCAACGCGCGCGCGCCATGCCTCATCCGCACTCATGTCACCCGTCCTCCCCAGCGTATTGCGTGACGAACGCCGTCCATCCCTCACCATGTCGCGTGTCGCGGATGCGCCATCCGCCTGCGCCAAGGGCATCCTCGACGCGTGCCGCCTCGTGGTCCGCGATTCCGGCGAAGACTGCCGTGCCGCCGCGAGTCAGGCGCGGCGCGACCGCCGGCAGCGCCGGTAATATCACATCGGCGAGGATGTTCATCAAGAGCAGCCCGAACCGGCCGTCTAAGGATTCGACATCGCCAACCGAGAGCTGGATCCTGTCTTCGACGCCGTTCTTCTCGGCGTTCTCGCGCGCAATGGGGATGACACGCTCGTCGACATCGACAGCGCGCACGCTCGCGGCGCCCAGCTTGATCGCCGATATGGCGAGTATCCCGGAGCCAACGCCGATGTCCGCCACTACGACCCCTCGGAGGTCCATGTCCACGAGCGCGTCCAGGCATAGCTGCGTCGACGGGTGGCCGCCCGTGCCGAACGCCATGCCCGGGTCCAGCAGCACGACCGCGGACGGGGGTTCGTCGGGTATCGGCGTCCAAGACGGCGTGATCAGCAGACGGTCGCCGAAGCGCCTCGGCGGGAAGTGCGACTGCCAGCCCGTCTCCCAGTCGTCGTTCTCGACCGGTTCGAGCGCGAGCTCTCCGGGATCGATGTTCAGGCCAAACTGGCTGAGCTCTTCTAGGCGTTCACGCACGTCGACGGCGTGACGGCGGACGGCGTCGTCCATGGGATAGAAGCCGCTGACTGTGACCCGCGACCCACCGATGTCCGCTTCCTCCTGCAGCACGGAAACGCCCAGGGCCCCGAGCTCGCTGAGGTGATGTGTCATCGCCTCAACGGCGTCGGTGTGCGTGACGACGCGTATCAGCGCCCAGTCTGCCATGGAGGGCGGCTCACTCGTCCTTGGGATCGCCGGAGATGAGGTCTTTCAGGTCGCTGAAGAAGCCGCGCTTCCGTCGGTCGGACGGTCTCTCGCCGCGTCGGTCGATCGAGTCCTCGTCCAGTTGCCCTCGGAGCTTTGCGAGCTCCCGGAACAGCTCCTTCTCCTTGGGCGACAGGTCGGTGGGCGTCTCGACCATCACGAGGATTCGCAGGTTGCCATGCCCGTGACGCTGTAGGCGAGGCATGCCTTTACCACGCAGCGTAATGACGTGCCCCGGCTGCGTGCCGGGCGGCACGACGACATCCTCTTCGCCCTCGTGCAGCATTGGGATGCGCGCCTTCGTGCCGAGGGCGGCGGCGACCATCGAGACCGACCACTGCAGGAATAGGTCCGGGCCTTTGCGTTCGTAGAAGTCGTGCTGCGTCACACGCACACCGACGAGGAGATTGCCGGGCGGGGCGCCCTGTGAACCGGCGTCTCCGTGCCCGTTTACGCGGAGGACATCTCCATCGCTGATGCCCTTGGGAATGGTGACGCTTACCTTCTTGGCGCGTTGCAGCCGGCCTTCGCCGCTGCACTCGATACACGGATCGGTTATCAGCTCGCCGCGCCCTCGACATCTGGGGCAGTTCTGCTGAACGCTGAAGAAGCCCTGCTGGAATACGACCTTGCCGCGGCCGGCGCACTGCGCGCAGGTGGTGGGAGACGTGCCGGGGCGAATGCCGTCGCCGCTGCAGGTGCCGCACGGCTCCATCTTCGGAATGTCGACCGACAGCGTCTTGCCGACGTACGCCTCTTCCAGGCTTACCTCGACATCGTAGCGCAGGTCGTTTCCGCGACGGGCGCGGCCTCCGGCGCCGCCCATCCCGAAAAGGTCGCCGAAATCGCCGAATACCTGCGAGAAGAGATCCATGAAGTCGGCGGTGCCGTGTCCCGGCCCCCCGCCCATTTGGCTGCTGACGCCCTCGTGGCCGTACCGATCGTACCGGGCCCTCAGGTTCTCGTCGGCGAGCACTCGGTAGGCTTCTCCCACCTCCTTGAAGGCGTCCTCAGCCTGCGAGTCGCCCTGGTTCTTGTCAGGATGGTACTTGACGGCCATGCGGCGATAGGCGCGCTTTATCTCCTCGTCGGACGCGCCGCGCTCGATGTCGAGGACTTCGTATAGATCGCGCGGGGGCATGCAGTGGGTTCCTCGCGGCGTCTCAGGATTCGTCGGCGGGCGCCTCAACGGAGACGATCACGCCTGCGGGCCTCAGCAATCGGTCCTTAAGACGGTAACCCCGCTGATACTCGGCGGCAACGTGATTCGGCGGCATGTCGTCGACGGGCTGTTGCGCAAGCGCCTCGTGCACGTTCGGGTCGAACGGCTCGCCCACGCCGGGAACGGGTGTAACGCCTTCGGCCGTCAGGGCATCGTCGAACTGCTTGAGCACCATCTCGATGCCCTCGCGTATCGCATCGAGCTCTGCGTTCTCCGCGGCGGTGGCCTCGTGTGCGCGGGTCAGGCTGTCCCTGACACCAACCATCTTGCGCGCGAACGACTCGATGCCATATGAGCGGAGCTCTTCCAGTTGGCGTTCCGCATTGCGGCGGCGATTCTCGTAGAACGCGGAGGAGCGGGTGAGCTTGTCGTTCTCCTCGCGGAGCTCAGCGATCTTCGCCTCGAGTTCCGCGACTGCTGGGTCGGCCTCGTCTACGTCGTCATCCTGCGTCTCCGCGTCCCCCTCAGCGCCATCCTCTGGCGCCCCTACCTCGGTGTGCTCTTGGTCGTCGCCTGCCGGTTCGTCCTCCGACTCGGCATCGTCCACGTCTGTGGGCTCGACCGTCTTTTCCGACATGCGCATTCCGTCTCCTTGGCCGTGGCGTCCCGCCGAGTTGGCGCGCGGGCTCACTGCAGGCCATCGAATTGCTGTGTTATGAGGTCGGCCGTGGCGCCGACTAGCGGAATGACCTTGGGATACTGCATACGCATCGGGCCGATGACGCCCACCACGCCGAACGTATCGTCGCCGAGATAGTAGGTGGCGGCGACAAAGCTGCATCCGTCAAGACCGAAGCCCGGTATTTCGGTGCCAATCAGGGCGCGCACGGCCTCGCCCCGTAGACGGGTGTGGGTCGCGGCATCGAAGAGCGTTGCGAGGGATTCTCGCGATTCCAGCGCGCCGTACAACGCGTTCTGGCGAGGCCCGTCGAGTTCGTCGCCGCCAATGACATTACGTACGCCGTCCCAGTAGACGTCGGTGTCGTAGTCGCGCAGGAACGCGGCTCGGGTGACCTCGATCGCGGTCGTCCTGTGCTCGCCGCGGAACCAATCGGACAGGGTCTCCATCTCCGACGCGAACATGCGGATCTCTCGGAGCGTCTTCCCCGCGAGCCGGTCGTTCAGCACGGCCACGACGACCCGCACGGCGGCTGCGTCGAGTTCGGATTCGGTGGTGACGATTCGCTGGCGAACGATGCCGGGCTTGAGGATCAGCACGGTCATCAGGCTGCGGCCGCCCAGAGCCACCAGCTCCAGACGTTCCAGAATCCTGTCGCCGGTCTCGCCACCGATGACTACGCCGATGTAGTGCGATAGCTGCGACAGCAACTGGCAGGTCGATCGGAAGAGGCTTTCCCACTCGTCGGGCGCGAGGTCGCGATACCGCGTGAGGAGACGCTTGCGCACATCACTCTTGGGCGCCTGGGAGTCAGCGCCCTGAGACTGCAACAGGCCGTCGACATATGCGCGGTAGCCCATCTGGCTCGGCACGCGCCCGGCCGAAGTGTGCGGCTGATGGAGGTAGCCCAGCTCTTCGAGTTGCGCCATCGCGTTCCGCACCGTGGCCGGGCTCACGTCCCACCCGGCCCATTGGACGAGCGTCCTCGATCCCACGGGCTCGGCCGTGGCGATGTAGCGATCCACGGTAGCTTCCAGCACCTGCCGCTGGCGAGCCGTAAGCGCCGTGTCATGCTCGTGGAGAGCCATGCGACCCGGTCCTCCGCGGGTGGGGCCCTTGGTTGTGGGGCGGCGCGAGTACCGTATCACGCGGCTCCCAATACCGTCAAGATACGGCCGCTGGGTTCTCCCAGACTTCGGCGATTTCCACGCGCGCGCCATCGCGCGACGCCGACAGGTACGCCGCGTCGACGATGGCCATGGTTTCGAGGTTGTCGAGCCCGCTGTGCGACGGCTGAGCGCCCACGTCCACGGCCTCAAGAAGCCCGCGCATACTCCGCCCCATCGTGTGCGCCATGGCGTTCTTCATCCGGTAGGTCGTGGTTTCGACGCGGCCGTCGGCGCGCTCCACCCGCAGCGTCGCGTCGCCATCGACGATCGCGCGTTTGGTCGACAGTATCGAGCCGGCATCGCCGTCGACCCGCAGGCGGCATTCGGGCACCCGCGGCGAGTGCCAGTTCGAGACCATGGTACCGACGGGGCCGCCCTCGAATTGCACCGTGAGCGCCGAGAACGTCTCGCCCGCGACGCGCGCGTTCCACGACCGCGTCGGACAGACGACCGACAGCGGAGGCCGGCCGACGATCCATCGCATCTTGTCCAGCAGGTGTATGCTGAAGATGCTGATTTCAAGGCGCCTTTCCGTGGCGCGCCATCCGCCCACCGTCGTGCGATTCTGAAACTGGTCGTGCGCGACGAAGCGGACATCGCCAACGGCGCCGGACGTCGCCAGTTCGTGCGCCCTCAGCGCGTCCGGCATAAACCGGAGCTCGTGGTTGACGGCGATGCGCGCTCCGCCGTCGTCGGCCGCGTCCACGAATGAGATGGCGTCGCCGAGACCCTCTCCGAACGGCTTCTCGACGAGCATATGGATGCCGCGTTCCGCCGCCGGGGCGATCACCCCGTGTCGCACGGCGGGTGGGGTCAACAGGGCGATCACGTTCACCTCACCCGAGGCGATGAGCTCGGCGGCCGTCGAGAAGCGCAGGTCCACGTCGTGGCGGTCGCAGAAGCCGTCGAGTCTCCCGCGGTCGGGGTCGCATCCCGCCACTACGCTACCGAGCCTACCCAAGACGGCCTTGTAGCCCTCGGCGTGCAAGCGCGCGATGCCGCCCGTGCCGACGATGCCTATGCGGTGATCGGGCATTGCTTGTCCCTTCGCTGCGTGGCGTCGTTTGGCCGCCCCGGCGCAGGCCCTGAGCCACGATGCAGGGACTTCGCCTCAGCCTGGGCGCTCTGGCGGACATCTAGCCCGATTGGCGCGGCTCAAGCGACTCGGTGAGCCTGCTCGCGACTCCAGGCGCCGCCGAGAGAGGCAGGCAGTCGAGCTCCAATGGGTCTGCGTGCAGATCGTACAGCTCATTCGGGGTGTTCTCGCGGGCGATGAGTTTCCATCGGCCGTCGAACGCTACGCGCCAGTCCCCGAGCCCGGACAGAACCACGTCCCGCGGAAGCGCGCCATCAGGCGCCAGGGCGGATACGAGCGACACGCTCTGCATATCGGCGGGTGGCCGGACTCCTGCCCACGCCAGGAAAGTGGCGGCGAGATCGAGGGTGGTCGTCGGGCCGTGTCGCACGGCGCCGCGCGCGATTCGCGGCCCCGCGACGACCAACGGCACGCCGACCGACGGCTGATACGGCGTGCTCTTGCCCCAACGCTCACGGTCGCCCAGCATCTCGCCGTGGTCGGAACTGAAGACGATGATCGTGTTGTCCAGTTCGCCGCGCCGTTCGAGCTCGTCTATGCACCGCCCGACCCACGTGTCGATGTTCTCGACCATGGCCGCGTAGTTCCGACGCACCTCCTGATGCGCCAGCGCCTGCTGCGCGGGGCACGGCGTCGGCGGCGGGAACTGGATGCCCGCGTAAAGTCGCCGCATGTCCGCGGTGATGTCCCACGGATTGTGGGGGCCGGTGAAGTTCACTTGCATGAACCAGGGCTTGTCGCGCGGCGCGTCGGCGAGTAGGTCGAGCCCGTTTCTGCCTATCCAGTTGTCGCAGTAATCGTCGTCAGACAGCGGCGTGGCGAACGCGGACAGGGCTTCGCGCGCCGCGAAGTCGGCGACATGGGCCGCGCGCGCGCCGCGTTCCTCCAAGTATCGCATGTAGGGGCCGCGCGGCGTGTCGCGTCCGCTGTTCACGCCGTCGTACTTGCCCTCGTTATTGATGCCGGCCGAGAACCCCCACTCGGCCAGGCTCTTCTTGCCATCGGCTCCCCAGGCGTCCCGGCCGGCGATGCAGTCGCCCTTGTTCAGGTCGAACTTGCCGCACCCCATGACGTGTACGCCCGAGTCGCGCAGCAGGCCATACACCGTGGGGCGGTCGGCAGGCAGGTTGTCGGCGTTGCCATGCACGGGGCTCGCGTCGTATTCGAGGCCGAGGGCAAGGCAGGCGCGGCTCGGGGAGCAGAGCGGCGATGGGCAGACGGCGTTCGCGAACGTGACGCCTCGTGCGCGCAACGCGTCCAGATTCGGCGTGCGGACCGGTATGGCGGCGTCCTGTCCCGCCCAGTCGTGGCGCAGTTGGTCGGGAAAGAGGAACAGGATGTTGGGGCGACGGTCCGTCCCGTCGCGCATGGGAGGCGTGTTCAGAAGCCCAGGTCCTTGCGCACGACGTTCAGCAGGGGATCGCCGGCGACGTACCGCGCCAGGTTCTCGCAGAACAGCTCCACGAGGCGTCCGATGCGGTTCTGGGATCGCGCGGCGGCGTGCGGGGTGAGAATGACGTTGGGCAGGTCCCACAGCGGGCTGTCCTCGGGGAGTGGCTCCACCTCCGTGACGTCCAGACCGGCTCCGGCGATGCGCTCCTCGCGCAGGACCTCGATGAGGGCCGCCTCGTCGACGATGGGGCCCCGGGCGCAGTTGACGAAGTACGCGGTGGGCTTCATCGCGGCCAGCTTGTCGGCGTCCACGAGGCCGCGCGTTTCCGGGGTCAGAGGACATGCGACTAGGACGGCGTCGGCGCGGGCCATGGCATCGCGTAACCCGGCGATGGGCAGGAGCTCGTCGACATCGTCCGGCTTGTCGCTGCGGTACGCATCCACGGCGATGACGTGCATGCTGAAGCCCTTGGCCCGCTTCGCGATGTGCGTGCCGATCCCGCCCATGCCGATGACGCACAGCGTGAATCCCTGGATGTCGACGACCTCCGGCTGCGGCGCCTTCCAGTTCTTGTGCGGCTTCCTGGGTATGAAACCGTGGAAGCCCCTCGCGAGCGCGAGCAGCATCGCGAACGAGTGGTCCGCGACCTGCGGCCCGAACGATCGCGCGCCGTTCGTAAGGATGACGCCGGGATCCATGAGCGCGGGGAACAGGTGTCGGTCGACTCCGGCGCTCCACGTGTGCACCCACTTGACGTTGGGGAGGTGCTCGCACGCTCGCTCGGTGACGTAGCCGTAGTAGACGTCCGCGTCGGCGCCCTGTTCGGCGAGGTCCTCGCGGCTTTCGAGGAACACGACATCCGCGTCGGCGCCGGCAGCGTCGACGATCGAGCCGCGCAGCTCGTCCGGAATGCGGTCCCCCACAAGTATCTTCACGAAGCTTCCTACCCTCCTGCGCTCGCGCGCTCAGTGATGTTGCGGACGTCCCAACGGCCCTATGAATTCGGTCAGGCGCGCGACGAAACCCAACAGCTCCATATCGCCCCATCTGCGTCCCACGGCTTACACGCCGATCGGCAGCCCTTCCGGCGAGAGAGCGACGGGCGCCGTCATCGCCGGGTGCCCCGTGAGGTTGCAGGGCGTAGTGTACCCCAGGCCGACGGTCCAGTAAGTTTCGTCGCGCCCGCCCACGGGGATCGGTTCGCCGGTCGGCCAATGCGGAATCGCCGTCGTCATCGCGGTCGGCATGAGAAGCGCGTCGACGTCTTCCAGCAGCCGATCGAGCGATTCCGCGAACATGTCGCGCGCCGTCAGCGTCGCCGCGAAGGCGCGGTTGTCGGCGTCTAGACCACGATGTGCGCCTCGGAGGAGAGCATCCGCGGAGTCGGGCGCGATGCGCAACTGGTCGCGGAATTCCTCCCTTGCCGCGTCGTCCATGCTGGAGCCGAGCTCAGCGTACCCGAGCTCGGCCCAGGTCTCGATTAGCGGCGCGAATTCCCACCCGCTGGGCACGGCTTCGCGCACTGCGCAGCCGATGTCTGTGAGGCCGTCTGCCAGGGCCGTCATCGACGCGGCAATGTCCGCCGCCGGCTTGGCGCCGGGGAGTTCCGACATCCACGCTATCTTGTACGACGACAGCGCGCGCGCCGGGGGTGCTCCGAGCGGCACCGGGGGCACCTCACGCGCCAATCCGTCCGGCCCCGCGATGAGCCGGAGAGCGAGGGCCACGTCCTCGGGCGATCGCGCGATCGGGCCTGGCTGAGACATGTGTCGCACGCCCCGGGGCGGCGCGGGGGCGCCCCTCGCGCGCCCCGCGCCGGACGCGAGGAATTCCGTAGGCTTGATGGCGAACACGCCCGAGTAGTGCGCGGGTACGCGAATCGAGCCGGCGAAGTCGCCACCCAGTTCGAGAGGGACCATCCCAGCCGACACCGCCGCGACGCTCCCACCCGAGGATCCACCCGGCGTCCGGGAAGTATCCCAAGTGTTGTTCGTGCGTCCGAACAGCTCGTTCTCGCACTGGTAGTTCAGGCCGAACGGCGGCATGTTCGTCTTGCCGAGAAGTATCGCGCCGGCGCCCAGCAGCCTGGCGACGGGGGTGGCGTCGTAATCCGGCACGCTGTCGGCAAGGCTTGGGTGGCCGGATGTGGCCCTGAGTCCCGCCGTAGCGTAGGCGTCCTTCACGGTAATTGGGACGCCGTGCAGCGGCCCCCATGGCTCGCCGCGCGCAAGGGCGGCGTCGGCGGCGCGGGCGCGATCCAGGGCGCCTTCCGCACACAGCGTCACCACCGCGTTGATGGGGCCATTGACGCGTTCGATCTGGGCGAGGTGCGCTTCGACAACTTCGACTGCCGACGCCTCCCGACGACGGATCGCGCCGGCGAGGTCCGTCGCCGT
>NYZG01000236.1 GCA_002687025.1 Candidatus Poribacteria bacterium | reverse complement strand
CTCCAGAACCGCGCCGGAGAGCTCGGCGCCGCGCAGGTCGGTCTCCGCGAAATCGGCCCACGAGAAGTTCGCGCCGCGCATGTCAGCCCGGCGCATGTCCGCGCCCTTGAACATGGCTCCTCGCGCGTTCGCCTCGCGAAGGACCGCGCCGTGCAGCGACGCTTCGGTCAGGTTGGCACAGTAAAGCGTCGCTTGCGTCAGATCGGCCGAGTTGAGCTCAGCGCCGGTAAGGTCTGCGCCCGTCAGGTCCGCGCCAATAAGCGAGGCCCCACTCAGCGCGGCGTCGCGCAGGTGTTTCCACTGCATCTTCGCGAAGCGAATCACTGTCCCCGGGATCACGGCATAGCCGCCGCGAAGATCGGGCTCGAAACCGTCAGGAAAGCGTGTCTCGTCGTCGTACAGCGCGCTTCGAAGGCGTGTTCCCTCGAGGTTCGCATCGCTCAGGTCGGCGCCGCGGAGATCCGCGCCGACCAGGTTCGCGTGCGCCATGTTGGCTCGCGAGAGATCCTGCCCGCGGAACTCGAAGCCGTCGATGTCCATTCTCTGCAGGTCTGCGTCCGGCCCGAGCAGATACATGCCGAGGCCCGACTTGTTGAAGAAGTCCGGGAATACCGTCTCCTCGTCGTACTTCGCGCCACCGAGTTGGGCGCCTACCAGATTGGCGCCGCTCAGGTCGGCTCCCCTCAAATCGACGCGACGCAGGTCGGCCTCAAACAGATCCGCGTCGCGCAACGTGGCGCCGTGGAGCACCGCGTTGGACAGTTGCGCCCGCTGCAGGATGGCGTTGTCGAGGTCGACGTTGTCCAGGCGTGCGCCTTCGAGGTCGGCGTCGGTCAGGGAGGCGCCCGTCATCGTCGCGCTGTGGAGTTGCGCATCCGACAGGCGCGCGCCGACGAAGCTTGCCTGTCGCAGGTCGGCCCAGCTCAGGTTGACCGAACGTAGGTCGGCCGCGCGGAAACCAGCGCCCTCAAGCGCGGCCGCGGGCATGGCCGCGCCCTGCATTTTCGCGTCCACGAAAGACGCCCATCGGCCCAATACGCCCTGCAAGTACGACCCGGCCAGGTCGGCCCCGTTGAGCCGGGCTCCGCTCAGATTGCACCGCGCGAGATTGACCCCCGAGAGGTCCGCCTCGCTAAGATTGGCGCCGTTGTTATTCGGCTCATCGTGCAGGGCCTGCACGAGTTCCGTCTTGGACAGACGTGATAGCGCTTGACGCATGGTGCCCGCTCTTCCCGGAGACGCTTATCCGCTGTGGGCGTCGCGTGCGCCGTCCGTCGCGCGACGGTCTATCCAGAAACGGGCTCGCCAACCACCTACCTCGCGCTACGTACCCGTGCGCCGGGCAGGCGGCTCGTCGGCATGTGCCGATGGAGGTCGAAGTCGACCGGATGGCACGGGGAAGCGGTTCTGAGCGTTCCCGCACCCGTGGCCGTCTCGGTGTAACTGGAGCCCATTCACGCCCTCAGCGGTTCGGTCTTCATTACTCGGCCGCATCGGCGGCCGCCCCCGCAGGGGTTCCCTAGGGGCCCTCGATCAGCCGCGCTGGCCGAGTGGCCCGTCACACGCGTCGAGGGCGCCTGCTCTTCTTAAGCGTAGGCCACCTGCGTCTCCGCGTCAACGGCTAGGCGCGCCGGCGATGCGCGACTGCCGTAGCGCCTGGATCACGCGGTACATGTCGTCGGGCAGCGGGTCGTCGAACTCCACGCGGGCGCCCGAGCCGGGGTGGACGAAGGCCAAGCGTCGCGCGTGGAGGAGTTGGCGCGGAACCGCGGCAAAGACGCGTCGGAGCTCCGGCGCGACCTCACGATGCGCCCGACGCGCCCCCCCGCCATACACCGGGTCCCCTGCGACCGGATGCCCGATGTGACTCAGATGGACGCGAATCTGATGCGTGCGGCCCGTCTCGAGTCCCACGTCGAGCAAGGCGAACGTCTCGCCGAAGCGCTCCACGACCTCGAATCGCGTGGCCGCGTCTCGCGGTCGCGCGCCGTTGACTGTGTAGCGCGTGCGATCCCGCGTAGACCGCCCGATGGGCGCGCTCACGCGGCCTTCGTCTGGAGGCGAGCCGCACACCAGGGCGCCGTAGACGCGCGTCGCCGTGCGGTCGCGCAGTTGGTCCTGGAGCGCGACGTAGGCGGCCTGCGTCCGCGCGACCATCATGAGGCCGGTCGTGTCCCGATCGAGACGGTGCACTATCCCGGGACGCTCCGCGTCGGGACCGACACCCGCGATGGCCGGGTAATGGTGTAGTAGCGCGTTCACGAGCGTCCCGGACGTGCGAGTATCCGTGGGATGCACGACCACGCCCGCGGGCTTCCGCAACACGATCACGTCCGCGTCGATGTGCGCGATGTCAAGGTCGATGGCCTCTGGTTCGACGCGCCGCGCCGCGGCCGGCGCGATGGACGCCACCACCCGCGTGCCGGCGGATAGCCGCCAACCGGCGCGTCGGGCCCGCCCGTTGACGAGCACGCGCCCTTCGCGAATGTGCTGCTGGACCTGCGAACGCGAGCGCTCCGGGAGGAGGCCCGCGAGAACGACATCCAGCCGGCGGCCCTCGTCCTCAGTCGATACGACGAAGTCGAGAGTCACCGGCCGATCGGCGTCGGATGTCATCTGCGCCTATGGCTGCCTACGGCTGGACAGGCACCCAGTCCTCTTTGATGATGAGCCAACCGCCGTCCTGCTCCACAAAGGCGAGCGTCTTGATCCCGCGGTCCGTGTACGCCGGCGGCAGATCTCCTGCTCCGGCCCAGGCGCTGAAGTCCTGCTGGAAGGTGGCGACCATGCGGCCCTCCTCCTCGACGACGCGGAAGCCTCGCACGAGGACCTCCATGCGCGCGTATTGCCGCCCCAGGCGCTCCATGCGGGTGCGCAGGCCCTCGACGGTGAGCGTCCGCTTCCGCCCAACCGCGCCTCCGACGAGGCCGTAGCGGCTCACCGACGCGTACTGCTGGTATGTCGCTACGTAAGCGTCGACATCGCCGGCTTCCCACGCCTGTCGCCATGCGTCCACCTGTAGCGCGACCTCCGCCTCGACATCGCGGGCGGGCCCTTCGCGCTCCGCGGGCGTCGCCGGCCCAACGGCGGGAGCCACGCGCGGGGTCGGCATGGGCCGAGGCATGTCTTCGACGGTCTCGCGGATGCGGGCGATTTCGGCGTCGAAGTTGTCGAAGCGGGACAGGATGCGTTCGGCCATGCCCTCGACGCTGCTCTCGACACCCTCGACGCGCCCCTCGAGCGAGTGCAACTCCGTCTGGAACACCGTCTGCCCGGCGTTCAGGCTGTCGACATCCGACTGAAGTTGCTCGACGGTGGCTTCGAGGACGTCGTACCGCTCCATCGCCTCGGCGAGCGCGTCCGGCTCCGGCTCGGCCGCCGTCATCGCGGGCGCTTCATCGGAGCCGGTCGCTGCGACATCTTCGGCCGCCGTGAGCATCTCCGCGGCGTCCACTGTCATGCCGGCCGCCGCGGCCTCTGCCCCCTCGATAAGCGGGGTCGGCTGGGGCGCGCTGCACCCGGCCGCGAGCGCCAGGACAAACGCCACTGCGTACGCCGCTAAACCAGAACGGTACATTCGCGCGCGCCCTCTCCACTTTACCAAAGCCCGGTCCTCTCCGCGTTGATTCCGCCGCTCACGACGCCGCAACTCCATACGGCCTCGCTACCATCCGCCCTGCGTGGTCGGCCTGTCGCCTGCGACTCCCTGGCCGTGATATACTAGCGCATCGCCGGGCTCGGCGCCTCGTGTCGGCGGCGCCTACGGGAGTGGCCATCGCCTAAGCGCGGCGACTGAACTTCCGGCGCAGACCAGCGTTGGAGTATAGTACGCGGGACCCGTCTACTCAAGTGTGTCGTATTGGAGGGCGCCGATGGACTCGGGTGTCATGGCTGTAGGACGGCGAGCGCGCCTGCGCGGCAATCCGGCGGTCATCAGCCATGGTCTGGTCGCCGCGGCCGTCACGCTGCTGAGTGTCGTCGCATTCGTCCTCCCCACGTATCAGGCGGCGGCCCAGGAGACAGCGGACGCGTCTGTCACGATCGTGTCGCCGGCGTTCGCCGAGACGTTCCCGGTCGGTACGGTGGACGTGGCGCTGGTGGTCGAGATCACGGGTCACGACGGGCACTGGCAATACCTTGTTGACACGCCCTTCGGCGCGACCGGCCTCGGCGGCGGGACAGACGTGGCGAGTGGCGCGTTGGCCACGCTTACCGGGCTGTCAGCCGGCGTGCACACGGTGTACGTCGCTCTCGTCGACGATGCCGGGGAATTGCTCACGCCGGCCGTGGTGACGGCCGCGACGTTCCTGATCGGCGCGGAGCTCCACGAATTCGCGTACAACGTGCCCTCCGGCCTTAGCCTCTTTTCCGCGGCGCTGGCGCCGTACGGTCTCGCCACGGCAGACGACGCGGTTCGCCTGACCACCGCGGGCGGCGTGATGCGCGCAAGCCATCTGATCCGGATGGGCAGCACGGTGGTCATCAGCTTGCAGGGAGGCGTCTTCCAGACGGCCGTCGGCCGAGACGGCCACATCCGCTTCGGTGACGACTTCGACGTACAGCCGGGCCATGGATACGTCGTCAACTTCCTCGATCCCATCGACTTCACCATGCTCGGGACGCCGCACGGCGTCAGCGTCGGTGAGACGCTCGCAGCTCCGTCGGCGGACCCCGGCGCCTGGGCGTTCGCGGTCGCGGGTGACGTGCCGGACATGGACCTGCTGCCGGCCGGGTCGACGATGCGCGTCCGCAATCTTGACACCGGGAAGACGGTCCCCGCCGTGCTGACGGCGGACGGGCGATTCGTCGCGTCGTTCGTAGATCCGAACCGCCGCGCCGTGGTCACGGACGGCGACCTCGTGCGGTTCGAGTTCGTCGCAGACGACGGTTACGTGCTGGGGTCCAGGGCTGAGAGGCGCCTAACCGTCGAGGACACTCGGTTGGCGTCGTTGGCCGTCAGCTTCTCCACCCGGCCTGCGGGCGCGCGTCTGCTGCAGAACTATCCCAACCCATTCAACCCCGAGACGTGGATTCCGTTCGAGCTCGACGCCGCCGCGGACGTATCCGTGCGCGTGTACGGCCTCGCTGGCGAGCTCGTGAGACGGATCGACCTCGGTTCGCGCGAGGCCGGCTACCACGTCTCACGCGACGCGGCCGCGTATTGGGATGGGCGCAACGCCACGGGCGAGACTGTCGCCGGGGGCGTATACCTGTATGAACTCATCGCCGGTGACCGGCGCGACGTACGCCGCCTCGTGGTCCTCAAATAGTCCCATGTCGTGTCCGTGTGTACGTGCAGTGTGCGCGGCCCCGCGCCCGTCTTGCGAGCTAGCCCTCGGCCAGAGAGTCGGACTTCCCAGGCAGGAGGCGCGACATGAGACTGGTCGGCATCGACGGAAACACCGAGGCCACGTTCTTCCGGTGTCTGCACGATGAGGTGCCCGACGACCCGCGCGTGACGAAGGAGCGCAGGCGTTGGTACGAGGCGTTCCGCGGTAAGGGGCTCCGCGCACAGGTGCTCATCCTCGACACCGAGGAGGTCGTGGGTTTGTGCCAATACGTCCCCATCGAACACTCCCACCTCATCGGCGACGACCTGCTCGCGATCCTGTGCATCTGGGTGCACGGCTACGACCATCACGTGGGCAATCGCCAGGGGAACGGCTACGGCCGGTTCATCCTGGAGAGCATCGAGGAGGACGCTCGGGCGTCAGGCGCGAAGGGCGTCGCCGCGTGGGGCATGGATTTCGAATTCTGGAACCCCGTGTCGTTCTACGAGCACATGGGCTACAGGAGGGTGGACCAGAACGGTTCGGTCGTGCTGGCGTGGAAGCCGTTCGCCGAGGACGCCGAGCCACCTCGTCTCCTCCGGCCGCGCGGGTCACTTCCCGCTAGCACCGACAGGGTGGATGTCGTCGGGTGTATGCACGGGTGGTGCGGCGGCGGCATTGGTCAGTGCGTCACCGCACGCGAGGCCGTGGAAGGTCTCGCCGACATCGTGGCGTACCACGAAATCGACGTCTCGGATCGCGAGACGATGCTCGCCGTCGGGCGGGACAGCGGCGTGTTCGTAGACGGCGAGCCGTTCCGACCGGCCGGCCCACCGTACTCGGTCGACGATCTGCGAGCGGAGATCGTGCGGCGGGCCGAGACGACCCCTTAGCCGACATGCGGCAGACCCGCGGCCCTGGCGGCGAGGCGCAACGAGAACAGGACCAGAACAGAGGGACGCCAGCAGAGATGGCGCGCGACCGCCGGCCAGGCGGCAGGAAACCCACGACGCCGCGTTGAGCACGGGCCCCGCCTCGCCGTTGGCCGCCAGCTATCAATGCCAGCGCGCCCACGCGCGCCGTGTCCGACTGGCGGAACGCGCGGCGACCACATACAATGGCGAGCGTATCCACTACGGAGGCGCCGCCACATGCCGATCGTTGCTCCGCGACTGATCGTAGAGCTGTACGAGGGGTGGGGATTCAGCGGGAAATGCTGCGTCCTCACGGATTCCACGACCGATCTGCGGGAGTTCGGCATGTTCGACCGCGTCTTCTCCGCGCGGGTCTTCGCCGGCCCGGGGATCGCGCGATCCCGCGACCACAAGGCGGTGTTCTTCGACCAAACCGGCTACGGCGGCAGCCGCCTCGCCCTGGCTCCCGGCTTCTATCCGAACCTGCAGGATGTCGTGCGGCGCTTCCGCACGGTCCGCTCGATGAAGGTCGAGGCGGCCCTGGATGTCGCCGGCCCGGAGTGGGGCGACATCCCCCTCATCATCGAGGCGTACAACCGCGAGGACTTCGAGGGACGGCGCGCGACCATCGTCCGCGACGTCGCCGACCTGCGGACCATGGGTCGGCGCAACACCATCTCATCGCTGCGCATCTTCAAGGGCCCGAACTTCCCAGAGCGCGGCTGCCGCGTGCTCCTCTACTCCGACCCCGGCTTCGAGGGAGTCAGGCTCCCCATCGAGATGCACCCGTCCGACTATCGCAAGGAGTTCCCCGACCTGTCCCTGCTGCCTCAGTCGTTCGGCGATCGCATCTCGTCGGTGAGCATCGTGGGGTGGTCCGACAAGTCGCGATTCGACACGGTGGTCTTTGAGGACGACTTCGCCGGCGCGGCAGCCGAACCGGGCTGGGAATGGCGTGACCCCATGGGCGGCGGCGACTGGCGCGCCCATCAGAGCTTCCTGCGCATGAACGTCCAGCCCGGCCAGGACCTCTGGCACGGCGCGAACTTCGAGGCCCCGCGTCTGCTGCGTCGAGTGGACGGCGATTTCGCGATCGAGACGCACATGCCACTCGAACCGAGTGGGCTCGAACACGGAGGCCTGCTCGTGTGGCGCAACGAGCATCGCTTCATGCGCCTCGAGAAGACGTGCGCCGCGCACGCGTTCGCCGGCGATGTCCGGTGCGAGCGGCATCAATGGCAGGGGTACCAACTCCTCGGGCGAGGCGCGGACATGCGCGACGGGGGCCAGCTCTTCCTAAGGATTGAGCGTACGGGCGACGCGCTTACCGGGCATGCCAGTGCGGATGGCCACACGTGGGAGCAGTGCGGGGCGACCGCGATGGGGATGTCCGACCCGGTATACGTCGGTCTGCACGCGCTGGCGCCCGGCGGCTTGCCGGCCACGACGACGCGGTTCGGGTACTTCCGCATCCTCCGCCGGCGCGCGGACGTGCGCCGCGAGCTACAGCTTCAGCAGCGCCGGGAGAGGGCCGCGAACACGGCATCCACCGCGTACGCCATTCGCAGCCTACGGTAGATGCGCCGGCCCGCACTTTTCCTGAAATCGGCTGTAACGGCCCCTCCACCCCTGGCGTAACTAGGGGCGTGGCATTGGAATCATCGCACTCGTAGAGGCCGGGTATTTTCACCCGGCTCTTTTCTTGCCTGCCGACCGAGAGCACAACCCGCCCACGAGGAATGTCCTGATCGTCCCTTGCGGCATCGCCGTGGCGTCCGTCGGCGCGGCGGACTTCCGCCTAGATAAACGCCCCGCCGTACGTCCCGGATACAGATACTCCCGACACATCTGCTGACCCCGCATGACGAGCGGCATCCATGCCTCATTGCGGGCAAGATGGCCCTCGCCGGCCCGCGTACGTCTGCCCTTTCAGGGGTCGTGGACCCGCCCAACCGCAGGTCCGCGAGCCGGCGAGATATCCGTTCGTCGCGGGCGCGCCATCGCTCCGCGCGGCCCGACTCCGAGCCGATTCGTCGGCCTGTTCGTGGCGGACGATGGACACCCCTCATGGACGGTCTGCGCCGTCTGTGATACAAGACGAGGCAGCGGCGCCCGCCCGCACACGTGAGGGTGACTCCACGATGCACGAAGGCCCGTTCGGCCCGACACCCCATCAACGCGACGCCGAGCCCGCCGAGGGCCGAGCCGGTCCTCCCTGGGAAAGCGCCCGCGAGGCCGGCGGCTACGTGGCCGCGTATTTCAAGACGGCGGGGGCAGTCCTGTTCCGGCCGCAGACCACGTTCCGGGCCATGGGTCTGTCGCCCAGCCTCAACTTGCCGTTGCTCTACTGGTTCCTGCCTACGCTCGTTTCCACGGTCGTAAGCACGGCGTTGTTCTCGGCTCTCGGGCGCATGTTCCGGGCCGCGCTCTCGTCGATATCCGGTCTCCCCATGGCGAGCGAGGCGGCCTCCACTGCGACGACGCCCGGTCTGCTCTGCATGGCGGCCGGTTTCATCCCCATGTTCTTCCTGATGGTGGCTTACTACCACGTGCTGCTGCGAGTGTTCGGTGGCGCGCGGCGCGGGTTCGTCGGCACGTTCCGCGCCCTCGCCTACGTGAACGGCAGCCTCGCGACCATCTCCTGGGCGCCCTGCATAGGGCCGATGATCGCGCTCGTGTGGGGCGCGTACTTGGAGGTCATCGCGCTCAGAGACGTCCATGAGACGACGACAGCCCGTGCGGCCGCCGCCGTCATCCTGGGAATCCTCGGGCCTCTGACGCTGTTCGTGGTGATACTCGTGTATGCGCTCGTTTCCGGGGGCTTGCCGGGCATGGCCGGCCCTGCGCCGATTCCGATGGTATAGGAGTTCCCAATGCCGCGATTCCGTTGCCCGCTACCGATGGCGCTGCTCGCACTCGCGTGCTTCAGCCTGTCGCGCGCCCACGCCGCCCACGACTGGACGGCCGACATCGAGCTATACAAGCCTTCCGTCGTGAACATCGAGCGGTCGGCGGAGGTCGTGTTCGACGCGGAGCGACAGGGCACTACCCATGCCACCGGCTTCATAGTCGACGCCGCGGCCGGCATCATCGCCACCAACCGCCACGTGACCGGCACGAGCCCTTCATATGTCAAGATCAACTTCTACGACGGCTCGTTCACCGAGGCGCGTGTGCTCTACTACGACCCCGAGCAGGACTTCGGCTTCTACCAGATCGACCCGGCCGATGTCGGCTTCGAGCTTCAGGCCGTCGCTCTGGGATCGTGGCGTGAGCTGGCCGTCGGCGAAGAGATGCTCCTCATCGGCAACAACGAGAAGGAGGAATACTCGATAAAGTACGGCACGGTGACGAACCTCAACGTCGACAAGGGCACTCGGTACGGCTCATACATTCACAGCACCTTCGATCGCACCGGCGGGTCCAGTGGCAGCCCGGTGTGGAACACACGCGGCGAGGTCGTCGCTATCCACGCCTCCGGGACCGACACGTCCAGTTTTGAGCTGCCCATCGAATACCTGCGCACCGCCTTGGATGTCCTGACCGCGGAGGAGGATGTCGTAAGGGGCGACATCGGTGTGGACCTCGAACTGATCTCGATAGGCGAGGCGATTCGCCACTACGGCTTGCCCGCCGAGAAGGCCGTCGAGATCGGCCCGTCACAGACAGGCGGGACGCCGCACGTCATGCAGGTCGACGGAGCGATCCCAACGACGCCCGCGGTAGGTCTCCTGCGACCCGGCGATATCGTCTACACCGCCGACGGACAACTGCTCCGCGACGACCTGTACACGTTCGACCGCATCCTGGCCGGTGCAGTGGGCGGCGCGGTCGAGCTGGGCGTATACCGCAACGGCGAAAGCACGACGGTGAGCGTGCCGGTATTCGACCTCGAAGGCCGCAAGATCAGGAGGTTCGCGCGGTTCGCCGGCGGGATATTCCACGACGTCAGCGTCGGCCTGCGCCATCTGGTGCACATGGAGGCCGTGGGCGTATTCATGCCCTTCGCCGTCGCGGGCAGCACGTTCTCTCAGGCGGGTTACAGCGACCGGCAGAACAACTCGAAGGTACTCATCACGGAAGTGAACGGCGTCCCGGTGCACGACCTGGCGGAGTTCGTGGATGCGGTGGCCTCGATCGAAGGTGGTCAGCACTCGT
>NYZG01000235.1 GCA_002687025.1 Candidatus Poribacteria bacterium | reverse complement strand
GATGTCGCGCTCGCGGGCAGCGAGTCGGCCGTGTCGATCACCGACAGGATCCTGATCCTCCACTACCTGTCCACGGCTGGCGGCAAGGCGGTGACAGGTGAGTGGATGACCTTCGGCGAGGCCCCTGGCGGCGACCAGTACCTCCCCGTCTTCCGCGCGCGCAGCCTCGACCAGTTGGTAAGGGCGTTCGACGGCCGCGAGGACGACCTCACGGCCGCCGCCGAGGCGATGGGAGGGCGGCCGGCCGAACACGGCGATGTGTCCGTCGCTATTGACGTCTTTCCGCGAGTGTCCGTCGCCGCTACCCTATGGCGCGCGGACGACGAGTTCCCGGCCTCCGGCGGGTTCCTCTTCGACAAGTGCACGCCGGACTACCTGCCGACGGAGGACATGGTCGTCGTCGCGTCGAAGGTCGTCGGGATGCTCATGCGACGAGGGAGGGCGTCGTGAAGCTGGCCATCACGGGCAAGGGCGGCGTCGGCAAGACGACCCTGAGCGCGGCGCTCGCGCAACTCTACGCTCGCGACGGCTCGCGCGTGATCGCCGTAGACGCGGACCCGGACACCAACCTGGCTGCCACGCTCGGCTTTCCCGATCCCGACAGCATCACGCCGGTGTTCGAGATGGGCGACCTCATCGCCGAGCGCACGGGAGCGAAGCCCGGCGCCATGGGGTCCTACTTCACGCTGAACCCCAAGGTCGACGACATCCCCGACGACTTCTGTCCCGAGCACGATGGCGTCCGGCTGCTGACAATCGGCGGCGCGGCGCGGGAAGGCGGCAGCGGATGCTTCTGTCCAGAGAGCGCGTTCCTGCGCGCGCTGATGGCGCACCTCCTGTTCGGCCGCGATGACGTGGCTATTCTGGATATGGAGGCCGGCGTCGAACATCTCACGCGCGGGACGGCGCAGGGCGTCGACGCGCTCATAGTGGCCGTCGAGCCGGGCCGACGCAGCATCGAGACGGCGCGGCGGATACGCGGCCTCGCGGGAGACCTCGGCATCGGCCGCGTGTGGGCCGTGGCGAGCAAAACGCGCGGCGATGAAGACCGCGAATTCGTCGCGTCGGAGTTGGGCGACGTGGAACTGATCGCGAGCATCCCTTACAGCGCGGAGATCGTCGAGAACGGCATGCGAAACGCGGGCGTCGGCGAGCTTCTGGACGGCCCGCTACGAGAACCGATGCGCGATCTGCGAGCGCGGCTAGAGGGGGAACTGAGATGACCCACACGCATGCCCATGCGCATGAACAGGAAAGGATGGGAGACGCGGAGAAGCTCCCGATACTCCTCGAACACTGGATCGAACACAACGCGTCGCACGCGGCGGAATTCGCGAAGTGGGCCGGACGCGCGCAGACGGCCGGGCTCGACGAGGCAGCCGGCGACATCACCGCGGCGACCGAGAGCCTTGAAGAGGCGACGCGGAGGCTCCGGGCTGCCCTGACTCGCCTGCGCCCGGACGCTTAATCGGAGGTGTGAAACGTGTGTCAGAGCAACGTCTATGCCCTGGAGGGCGATCGCGAAGAACTGCTGCTGGAGGACGTTTCGCTCATCGAAACACAGAACGGCTCCGTGACGATGTGCACGCTCTTCGGCGAACCGATGGCCGTCGAGGGCAGGATCGTCGGCATCGACCTCGTTCGGCAGAAGGTGTACCTGGAACGAACGGCGACGGCAGACTGACCAGATAAGGGAGGACGGCAAGTGGCCGAGAAGACTGCCCAGAAGGCGCAACGGACGGTCGGCGAGGAAACCTACGAACCCGGAGTCCCCGACGGCCCCCAGAACTGGCGACACAAGCTGAGGGACCGCGACGAGATGCTCCGATACTTGGAAACCGGCGAGCGGTACTGGTTCAGCGACGAGTGGTACGGCAGCGAGAAACGCCGCACACCGGCCTGACACCGGCGTCGGAGTGACCGGACTATCGAGCGGAGGCGGACATGGCCGTTGATATACCGAAGGTCGCCTATAGCGGGGCGATCAGAGAAATCCGACTGGGAGACGGGGAGAACGCCGTCACCGTCGGAGGCGAGACGAGTTACCCGTTTGAGCTGTTCGACGGCGAGATGCCTAACCCTCCACGCATCGCGATGGAGGTGTACGACGCCGCGCCCGAAGGGTGGGCGGAGGCGGCGTTGGAGCCGTTCGCGGGCGTCACGGACGATCCGGCGGCATGGGCGAAGCGCTGCGTGGACGACTACGGCGCCGACATGATCTGCATCCAGCTCGTAAGCACCGACCCCAACGGCGCGGACGCGTCCCCCGAGTCGGCCGCGGAGACGGTAAAGAACGTCGCGGCGGCGGTGGACGTGCCACTCATCGTGTGGGGCTCCGAGAGCGAGGAGAAGGACACCGAGGTCCTGCGTCTCGTGGCGGAGACGTGCCAGGATCGGAAGCTGGTGATCGGGCCCGTGGTCGAGGGGAACTACCGGCAGCTTGGCGCGACGGCGATCGCCTACGGACACACCGTTGCGGCATCGACCCCCATCGACATCAACCTGTGCAAGCAGCTGAACATCCTGCTCGCCGACCTCGGCGTCCCGGCCGACCAGATCATCATCGATCCGACGACGGGCGGCCTCGGTTACGGGCTCGAATACACCTACTCCGTGATGGAGCGGGTCCGCATGGCTGCCCTCACGCAGCAGGACGACAGCCTGCAGTTCCCCATTGTCTGCAACCTCGCCCCCGAGGTGTGGAAGGTCAAGGAAGTCAAAACGCCCGAGGCCGAGGACCCAAAACTCGGCGACCAGAAGAAGCGCGGCGTGCTCATGGAGGCGGCCACGGCGATGTCATTGCTCCTGGCCGGCGCCGACGTGCTGGTAATGCGCCACCCGGACGCGATCGATCAGATCAGGACGGCGGTCGACGGCCTCGTCCCGTAACCGCACTGAGGGAGGATGTGACAGATGGCGGAAATGGAAGAAAGAAGCGTAGACGGCGCTACTAACGAGATGATCGAGAAGGCCACGCAAGATGGCGTGCTCACGGTCTTCGACCGCGCGGAGAACATGCGCCCCTGCCCGATCGGCGCGGAGGGAAGCTGCTGCAAGCTCTGCTCGATGGGCCCATGCAGGCTGCCCGCCCCGAGGCGGCGCGAGGAGACGCCCGAGGAAAAGGACAATCGTCGCGGCGTGTGTGGCGCGACCATCGAGACCATCGCGGCGCGCAACTTCGTGCGTATGGTCGCCGCCGGCACATCGGCGCACAGCGACCACGCGCGGACGGTCGTCGAGGCGTTCATACAGGCGGCGAAGGGCGAGGGGTCGGATTTCGGAATCCTCGACGAGCAAAAGCTGCTACAGGTCGCCCTCGACTTCGGCATCGAGATCGCCGGCAGGACGTCGCGTGAGATCGCCCTGGAGCTCGGCGAGGAGGCGCTCAAGGAGTTCGGGAAGCCCGACGGCACGCTCAAGTTCCTCGAACGCGCGCCGCTCAGACGGCAGCAGGTCTGGGAAGAGCAGAACTCAAAGCCGCGCGCGATAGACCGCGAGGTGGTCGAGTGCCTGCACCGCACCGTCATGGGCGTGGACCTGGACTACAAGCACCTGTTCCAGCAGGCGTCGCGCACGGCGCTCGCCGACGGCTGGGGCGGGTCCATGCTGGCGACGGAGCTGCAGGACATCATGCTCGGCACGCCGGTGCCGACCACAGGCAAAGTGAACCTCGGCGTCCTGCGTCACGACGCGGTGAACATCGTCGTCCACGGCCACGAGCCACTGCTGCCCGAGATGCTCGTCGTAGCGTCGCAAGACAAGGAGCTGCGCGCCGCCGCCGCCGCCAACGGCGCGACCGGGGGCATCAACCTCAGCGGCATCTGCTGCTCGGCGAACGAAGTGCTCATGCGGCACGGCGTCCCGCTGGCGGGGAACATGCTGCAGCAGGAGCTGGCCGTCGTGTCCGGCGCCGTCGAGGCGATGGTGGTGGACGTGCAGTGCATCATGCAGTCGCTGCCCAAGGTCGCCGACTGCTACCACACCGAGGTGATGACCGTCTCGCACAAGGCCAAGCTGCCCGGAGCCATCCACATCGAGATGGACGACGCGGCGCCATTGGCCGCGGCCAAGGAGATCGTCCGACGGGCCATCGACAACTACCCGAACCGCGCGCAAAGCAAGGTCAACATCCCCGACCACAGCGTGGACCTCGTGGCCGGTTTCTCGCACGAGACGATCGGCTACCTGCTGGGTGGGCTGTTCCGCGCGTCATACAAGCCGCTCAACGAGAACATCATCAACGGCCGCATCCGCGGCGTCGCCGGAGTGGTCGGCTGCACGAACGCCCGCGTGAAGCACGAGGACATCCACACGCAACTCGTCCGCGAACTGGTGAAGAACGACGTGTTGGTGATCCAGACGGGCTGCGCCGCGATGGCGTGCGCCAAGATCGGACTTATGACGCCCGAAGCGGCGCACCTGCACGCCGGGCCGGGTCTCGCCGAGGTGTGTGAGACTGTCGGTATCCCGCCGGTGCTGCACATGGGTTCCTGCGTGGACAACTCGCGCATCCTCATGGCCGCGACGGCGATGGTGAAGGAAGGAGGGCTCGGCGATGACCTCTCCGACCTGCCCGTGGCGGGCGCGGCGCCGGAGTGGATGGCCGAGAAGGCGATCGCCATCGGCCAGTACTTCGTCGCGTCGGGGGTCTACACCGTGTTCGGCGTGACATGGCCGACGGTGGGTAGCCCCGAGGTCACCGACTGGCTCATGGACGAGATCAGCGAGTCGTACGGCGGGAAGTGGGCGTTCGAGCCGGACCCGATAAAGATGGCGAAGCTCATGATCGATCACATCGACGAGAAGAGGAAAGCCCTCGGCCTCGACGAGGCACGTGAACGGGTGCTCTTCGACATGGAGATGCGGCGCGACCTGGACGCGGTCTAACGCCGGGTCACACCCGAGGGAGAAACAGCGATGTCCAAGATCATCTGTTCGGCGGCGATACGCGGCGCCCATACGATCGTGGCGCGGGCGGAAGCGGATTGGAAAGAGGCCGTGGATCGGTGGGGGCTCAACCAGGACGTTGGGTTCCCGAACACGGCGTACTACCTGCCCATCATCTACGGCATGCTGGGCATGAAGGTCGAGAAGCTGAGCGACATGGAGGCCGTGCTGAAGCGCACGAATTCCCTCCTGCCGCCACCGGTTAGCGAGAACACCCACCTCCCCTACCTCGGCCCGGCGTTGGACGCCGGCATGGCGACGCTCTTCGCCGAGGAAATCAGCGAGGCCATCAAGTACCTGAAGGACCCCGACGCGTACACGAAGCAGGAAGACCCGCGAGACGGGAACCTGTGGCTCGGAGCCGCGGACGACATCATCCTCCGCAAGCGGGGCATCGAGTTCGTCGACGGCACCGCGCCGGGGTTCGCGGCGATCGCGGGGGCCGCGCCGAGCCCGGAAATCGCCGTCAAGATCGCCCAGGAGCTACAGGAGAAGAACCTGTACGTCTTCATGTGCGGCGAGCACAACGGTGTTCGGTTCTCGGACCAACTCGTCGAGGCGGGCGTGCAGATCGGTTGGCCGACGCGGCTCGTGTCGTTCGGGCCGGACATCTCCGCGGCCGTCTTCGCGATGGGCTTCGCCACGCGCGCCGCGATGTCCTTCGGCGGCATCGAACCGGGCGACTTCCGCAAGATACTCATCTACAACAAGGACCGCTGCTTCGCCTTCGTGATGGCGCTCGGGCACGTCACCGAGGAGTGGTACGCCAACGCCGCGGGGGCCATCAACTGGGGCTTCCCGACCATCGCGGACACCGACATTCCCGAGGTGCTCCCGACCGGCATCTGCACCTATGAACACGTCGTGTCCAACGTCCCGCACGACGAAATCGTCGCGAGGGCCGTCGAGGTGCGCGGGCTCAAGGTCGCGGTGTCCGAGGTGCCCGTTCCGGTCGCCTACGGCGCCGCGTTCGAGGGCGAACGCGTCCGACGCGAGGACCTATACGCCGAGTGCCGTGGCGGCACAAACACCGTCTGCGAATTCACCACCACCCTCCCGATGGACGAGGTCGAGGACGGTCGCATCGAGGTCATCGGGCCCGACCTGGAGGAGATCCCCGAAGGCAGCCGGTTCGACATGGCGCTCGTCGCCGAGGTCGCCGGCCGAGGGATGCAGGACGACTTCGAGCCGATCCTCGAGCGGCAGATCCACCACCTGGTGAACTATGCCCAGGGCGTGATGCATATCGGTCAGCGCGACATCGCGTGGTACCGCATCAGCAAGAGCGCCTACGACAAGGGCTTCCGCCTCGGCGACCTCGGGAAGATCGTCCACGCCCGCTTCCACCAGGACTTCGGCCGCATCTTCGACAAGGTGCAGGTGAAGATCTACACGGAGGCGGACAAGGCGCTCGAGATGACGGAGAAGGCGCGCAAGGTGTACGCTGTCCGTGATGCTCGCATCGAGGGCATGACCGACGAGACGACGGACATGTTCTACTCGTGCACCCTCTGCCAGTCGTTCGCCCCGAGCCATGTATGCGTCATCAGTCCCGAGCGCACGGGGCTGTGCGGCGCGTACAACTGGCTCGACTGCCGCGCCTCGAACGAGGTGAACCCCACCGGGCCCAATCAGCCCGTGCCAAAGGGACGCGTGCTGAACGCGGAGCTCGGCGAGTGGGAGGGCGTCAACGACTTCGTCCTCAAGGCCTCGCGCGGGAAGATCGACCACTACAACTTCTACAGCCTCGTCACCGATCCCATGACGACTTGCGGCTGCTGCGAGTGCATCGCCGCGATCGCGCCATTCTGTAACGGCGTCATGACGGTGAACCGTGAATACGACGGCGAGACGCCGTGTGGCATGAAGTTCACCACCCTCGCGGGGACCATCGGCGGCGGCGTCAGCACGCCGGGCTTCGTCGGTCACAGCAAGTACAACATCTGTCAGCGCAAGTTCCTCTCCGGCGACGGCGGCTTCGCACGGCTCGTGTGGATGCCCCGCTCGCTCAAGGAGGAGCTCCACGACCGCCTCGTGCAGCGGTCGGAAGAGATCGGCATCCCCAACTTCTACGAGATGATCGCGGACGAGACGATCGGCGTCACCGAGGAAGACATAATCCCCTTCCTCACCGAGGTCGGCCATCCCGCCTTGACGATGGACTCCATACTCTAGACCGGGGGCATTCGGCATGGCCGTTTCCGGCATCGAGATCTTCAAGCAGTTGCCCAAGACGAACTGCAAGGACTGCGGGTTCGCCACGTGCCTCGCTTTCGCGATGAGCCTGGCGCAGGGCAAGACGGAGCTGTCGCTCTGTCCCCACGTGTCCGACGAGGCTACGGAATCGCTGTCGGCGGCGTCCGAGCCGCCGATCCGCACGGTGACCGTCGGCGCTGGCGACGCCGCGGCCAAGGCGGGCGGCGAGACGGTGGCGTTCCGGCACGAGAAGACGTTCGTCAGTCCGACGCCGATCGCCATCCTCGTCACGGACGCTATGGACGACGACGAGGTCGGCGCGCGGCTCGCGAAGATGGACGACCTTCAGTACGACCGCGTCGGTCTGACACTGGCCGCGGACCTGGTCGCCGTCAAAGAGACCGGTGGCGATCCGGCGGCGTTCGCCGCGCTGGCCGCCCGGGTTTCCGAGGCCGGGTACGGCGTCATCCTCATGAGTTCCGACGAGGCGTGTCTGTCTGCCGCGCTGGATGGCTGCGCAGCCGCCAAGCCGCTCATCTACGCCGCCGACGCGGACAACGTCGACGCCGTAGGCGCGCTTGCGCAGACGTACGCCTGTCCGGTCGTCGCCCGTGGGTCGGGTCTGGAAGAGGTCGCCGCCGTCACCGAGAAACTGGGCGCGATGGATCTCAAGGACATCGTCATCGACTCCGGGGCCAACAACCTCGGGGCGGCGCTGGCCGACCAGGTCCGCATCCGTCGCGGCGCCCTGTCCGGCGCCGCCAAGCCCCTGGGCTTCCCGACCATCGCGCTTCCCTTCGAGATGACGGATGACCCGATGCAGGAGGCGGTGATCGCCTCGGCTCTCATCGCGAAGTACGCAGGAATCGTCGTCCTGTCCGACTTCGACGGCGCGACCCTCTTCCCGTTGCTGCTCGAGCGGCTGAGCATCTTCACCGATCCTCAGCGTCCGATGGCGACGGACGAGGGCATCTACGAGGTCGGGGGGCCCGGCGAGGAGTCGCCGGTGATCATCACGGCGAACTTCTCGCTCAGCTACTTCATCGTGTCCGGCGAGATCGAGTCCAGCCGAGTTCCGAGCTACCTCTTGGTCAAAGACACGGAGGGTCTCTCGGTGATGACGGCTTGGGCGGCCGGTAAGTTCGTACCCGACGAGATCGGCCCGTTCGTGAAGAAGTGTGGCATCGAGGAGAAGGTGTCGCACCGTAAGCTGGTGATACCGGGATACGCGGCGCAAATCGCGGGAGAACTGGAGGACGAACTGCCCGACTGGGAGATCGTCGTCGGCCCGCGCGAGGCGTCACAGTTACCTGCGTTCCTGCGCTCGTTCGAGGCGTAGCCCCCGAGCGCGAGAGGAGACCGAGCGATGCTCCTGGTCGGTGAAAGCATCAACGTGATGACCAAACGCCTTCGAATCGCCATGCGCAAGCGCGATCCGAAGCCCATCGTCAAGGTCGCCGTGGCCCAGCAGAAGGCCGGCATGGACTACCTCGACATCAACCTCGGGCCCGCGAAGCGCGACGGGCCGGAACTCATGGCGTGGATCGTGGAGATCGTCCAGGACGCGACCGATCTGCCGTTATTTCTGGACACCAGCAACGTCGAGGCGATCGAGGCCGGACTCGCCGTCCATCGCGGGCCTGCGGTTATCAACTCGATCTCGTGCCGTCCCGAGCGTATGGACGCTCTCTTCCCGGTCGCCGCGAAGTACGACGCGGCGTTCGTTGCGTTGCTCATCGGCCCCGACGGCATCCCACGCGACGCGGACGAGCGCGCCATGCTCGCCGCCGAGATGCAGATGCGCATGGCCGAGGAGGGCATCGACGAGGAGAAGGCGTTCTTCGACCCGATCGTGCTGCCGGTAACGAGCCAGCAGGACCAGGTGCAGGGATGCACAGGGTTCATGATGGTCATCAAGGACCTCATCCCCGGGGCCAAGGTCACGTGCGGCTTGTCCAACGTGTCCAACGGCGCTCCCGAGGAACTGCGCCCGATCCTGAATCAGACGTACCTCGCGATGCTGATGAAGTTCGGGTTGGACTCGGCAATCGTGAACGCGGCCGAAACCGACCTGGTGAACGTCGCGCGTGGGGCCAGTGAGGACGCCGTCGCCGCGGTGCACAGCGTCATGGACGGCGAGGACGTCGACGAGGCGGCGCTGTCGCCGTTGCTGCTCGATTACGTGAAGACGACGCGGGTGCTTCTCGGCGAGTCGCTGTATTCGCACTCCTGGTTGAAGATCTAGGACGCCTCGATGGGGGAATGCCGCGTCACCTTCCAGCCCTCCGGTCGGCAGGCGACCGTGCCGGAGGGGGCCGACATCCTCACCGCGGCCATCGCCGCGGACGTGCCGCTCTACAACAGTTGTGCGGGGGAGGGCGTCTGCGGCAAGTGCAAGGTGATCGTGCGTGGCGGGCACGTCGCCGACGAACCGACGGGCGAACTCACCGAGGACGAAGTTCAGCAGGGGTTTGTCCTCGCGTGCAGGTCGACTGTCGGCGGCGATGTCGAGATCGAAGTTCCAGCCGATTCCCACGCTGAATGGGAGCAGATACTCACCGACGACGGCTCGTCACGGCGCGTGACCGACTTCACGGACGCCGCGGCTAAGGAGGGGCGCGCGGACGGACACGTCCCCCGCGAATTCGCGCACTTCCCTCTGACCTCGAAGGTGTGTCTACAGCTCAACCCGCCCACCCTCGACGACAACATGAGCGACCTCGCCCGGTTGGAGCACGCGATACGGCGCCACGGCGCTGAGCCGCCGATCTGGACGGGTTTAGGGCAGACGAGGAGCCTCGGCAGGACGCTACGCGAGCGGGACTGGATGATAACCGTCACGCTGACACAGCGCGACGGCGCGACGGAGGTGCTGCGCGTCGAGCCCGGCGACACGTCCGAGCGCGCCTACGGCGTTGCCGTGGACATCGGCACAACGACGGTCGCGGCTTCGCTCGTCGACCTGACCACCGGCGAAACGCTCGCCACCAAGGCCACGCACAACCGCCAGACCGGGTACGGCGAGGACGTCATCAGCCGCATCATCCACTCGGAGCGTGGGAACGGGCAGGCCGACCTACAAGCGGCCGTGGTGACAACCGTAAACGACCTCCTCGGCGCCCTCGTTGCGGAGGCGGGCGTGGACTTGGACGACATCACAGCGGTGTCCGCCGCCGGCAACACGACGATGACGCATCTTCTCTTGGGCATGGACTGCTACCATCTCCGCCGGGACCCCTACGTGCCGACGGCGACATCTGTCCCGGCCGCCGACGCCACGGAATTGGACATCCGATCCCACCCGCGTGCTTTGGTGGCCTGCCTGCCGGGGGTGTCCAGTTACGTCGGCGGAGACATCACGGCAGGCGTGGTGGCCAGCGGCATCGACGAGGCGGAGAAGCCGTCCATGCTGATAGACCTCGGTACCAACGGTGAGATTGTCCTCGGCAATCAGGACTGGCTCGTATGCTGTTCCGCCTCCGCCGGGCCCGCGTTCGAGGGCAGCGGGATGCGGTGTGGTATCCGCGCGACGCAGGGCGCCGTCCAACGGGTCTCGGTGGGCGCCGACGGTGGCGATGTCACCGCGGCGACTGTGGGCGACGCGCCGGCCATCGGCATCTGCGGGTCGGGTTATATCGACGCCCTCGCCGAGATGTTCCGCGCTGGCGTCATCGACCGTCAGGGCGCCATCGACATCGGCCTGGACACGCCGCGGACGCGTGAGGGCGAGGCCGGGGCCGAGTTCGTGGTCGCGTGGGCCGAGGAGAGCGGCACGGACGCCGACATCGTTATCGCACAGTCCGACATCGAGAACCTGATACGCTCGAAGGGCGCGGTCTACTCTGCGGCGAAGGTGCTGGTAGACACCATGAGCCTCACGTTCGACGACCTGGACGCCGTCTACATTGGCGGCGGCTTCGGGAACTACCTGGACATCGACGCAGCCATATGGATCGGCTTGCTCCCCGACCTTCCGAGCGGCCGCTTCCGGTTCATCGGCAACTGCTCGCTGACGGGGGCGAAGGCGGCGCTCCTGTCCGCCGAAGCGCGCGAGAAGGCGCGCGACATCGCCGATCGCATGACGAACATGGAGTTCAGCTCCGAGCCGGCGTACATGGGCGAATTCATAGGCTCACTGTTCATCCCGCATACGGACATCGGCCTGTTTCCGACCGTCAAGCACGGCATGTCGGCCTAGAGCGCCGACGTAGGATCGAGGAGTAACCACATGCCCTATTCAATAGCCATCGCGGGCAAGGGAGGCACCGGAAAGACCACGGTGTCCGCGCTGATAACGACGCACTTCGTCAACACGAACCGGACGCCGGTCCTCGCCGTGGACGCAGACCCAAACGCGAACCTGAATGAGGCCCTGGGGCTGGAGTACGACACCTCTGTCGTGGACACGGTAGACAAGATAATGAACGACGGCGCCGACGCGCCGGCGGGCGTGCCGAAAGGGCGGATGGTCGAGTACGAGGTACACGACGCTCTTGTGGAGTCGAAAGGCTTCGACCTGCTCGTAATGGGCCGCACCGAGGGTCCCGGGTGCTACTGCTACGCCAACGATCTGCTCAAGGGGTTCCTGCAGAAGCTCTCGGCGAGCTATTCCTACGTCATCATGGACAACGAGGCGGGGATGGAGCATCTCTCGCGTCGCACGACGCGGAATGTCAACGCGCTGCTCATCGTCGCGAACCCTTCGGTGACGGCCCTGAGGTCGGCAGGACGCATCCACAAGCTCGTAACCGACCTCAAGCTGGGCATCGGGCAGACGTATCTGGTGCTGAACCGCATCAACGCCGCGTCCCGCCCGCTGGAGCCGGGCAGCGTCATGGCCGACAAGGTCGCCGAACTGGCGGAGGCCGGCCTGCCGCTGCTGGGAGAGGTGGCGTACGACGACGACGTCGTCGCGCGCAGCCAGGAGGCCGAAGGCGTGATGGACGTGCCGGCGGATTCTCCCGCGTTGGCCTCGGTCGCGGAGATGATGCAGGAGTTGGCGGCCTAGGACGCCGCAGAGACAGGAGGCGCTCATGCAGTGTCCGGGACAGGACACCCGGTATTGGACACCGGACGATATATTCGAGGTCGCGTGCCAGGCGTGCGACACGATCGTCGAGTTCTTCAAGACCGACGTCACGCGGCGGTGCCCGGGATGTGGCAAGCGCATCCAGAACGTGAACATCAGCCTTGGTTGCGCTCGATGGTGCTCTTACGCGCGCGAGTGCCTGGGGTTCGACCCCGCCGAATTGCAGCTGGAGGACACCGAGGAGACGTCCATCGTCGATCGACTGGTGGACGCGGCCAAGCAGGAACTCGGTGACGCCGAGGATCTGGTAGTCCACTCGCTCCTGGTGCTGGATCGCGCGCAAGACATCCTGCGGCGTGAGGAGGCCGACCCGCGCGTGGTGCTGGCCGCCGCGGTCCTGCACGACATTGGCGTGCCGGAGGCCCAGCGCAAGCACGGGTCTGCCGATGCGAGGCTCCAGGAGGCCGAGGGCGCGCCCATCGCGCGCCGCATCATGGAGGACCTCGGCATGCGCGAGGAGTCCATCGACCACGTATGCCGCATCGTCCAAAGTCACCACAGCGCCGACGATCTGGACACCCCGGAATTCCGCATCGTCTGGGACGCAGACCGCCTCGAAGAGGCGCCTGAGGGCTTCGACAAGCAGGAGAAGGGCCGGCTGGCCGCGATCATCGACGAGGTGTTCCGCACCAAGACAGGCAAGCAGCTAGCGCACAAGCGATTCGTCGAGTAGAGCTAAGACGAGCAGTGCTGGGAAAGGGGCGTGGGCCGTGGCAGTCAGGGAAATCGTCTCGATCGACGCGGAGAAGTGCAACGGCTGTGGCGACTGCATTCCAGCCTGCGCGGAGGGGGCGATTGAGGTTGTGGACGGCACGGCAGCGCTCCTGAACGACATCCTTTGCGACGGGCTGGGGGCCTGTCTGGGCGTCTGCCCCGAGGACGCCATCACGATCATGACGCGTCAGGCGCCGGCCTTCGACGAGGAAGCGGTGCGCGTGCATCTGGCGAAGCAGTGGACCGAATCGGCCGCCGCGCCCCCGGCGCCCCCGCCGTCCCCAGCGGCCGCGAACGGCCCGTCGTCGTCGCCGCCAATACGTCTCAGCGACATGCGCGCGCCGGCCCCGCAGATGGCGCAAGGCCCGGCGACGACGGGCACGCCTCTGCCGCACTGGCCCATAAAGCTGGAGCTTATCCCGCCCGACGCGCCGTTCCTACGCGGCGCCGACCTGATGCTCGTCGCCGACTGCGCGCCGTTCGCCCGCGCGGAGCTGCGCGAGGAGTTCACGTCCGAGACCGCCGTTATGATCGGCTGTCCGAAGTCCGACGACTACGAATCGGCCGTTGCGCGTCTGAGCGAAATCCTCCGCCGTTGCGACGCGCGCAGCCTCACCGTCGTGCACATGGAGGTGCCCTGCTGCTCCGGGTACTGGTACATGAGTCAGCAGGCGATGGAGGCGTCCGGTAAGTCGCTGCCGTTGCGCAAGATGGTCGTCGGCGTGCGAGGGGACGTGTCGTCGCCTGTGGAGGCGTCGGCGTAGGAGCCGGCCGCCGTCAGTCGTCCAGATCCGCTCGCAGCACGACGCCGTAGTCCTGCGCCGCGTAGAGGGCGCCGCCGTGCAGTTCGATGTGTGTCAGGGGTTCCGCATGGCGGGATATCCTGGCCCACGGGCCGTCGGGCGACGCCGCCCGGTACACGCCCCCGTTGGTGAGGATAAACGCCGCGCCGTCGCGGGCCGCGACCGATCGGATCACCGGCGACGTCAGGGGCACAGCCTGCCACTCTCCGTCCGCCTGCGCTCGGAAGACCCCACGCTCCGTCGCTACGTACAGGGCGTCCTCTAGCACTGCGAGCCCACGCGCCTCCGTCGCGTCCGGTGTCGTCGTCGCCAGGCGCCAGGAGGCGGCCGCGTCTGTGGAGGCGTAGATGGCGCCCCCGGTCACCGCGACGTAGAGCGTGGTTTCCGACGCCACGAGCGCCACGGTCTGGGACATCGGGGCCTCTTCGCCAACCGGCGCCCAACTGAGGGGCGCTCTCCCGCGCCGCGCGACCCGTTTCGCGCGTTCCGCTGGCCGGAGGCCCGCTTCCTCCTTGTCGGGCGCCGGTTTCGCGCCGCGAAACACTCCCGCGCCGAAGACTCCCGCGTACAGCGCATCCCGGAGCCGGGCCAAACCCCGCACATCGGCCGCAGGCAGTCCGTCATTCTCGGATCGCCACTTGCTACCGAAGCTCCGCAGCACGCCCCGGCCCGCCGTGGAGACATACGGCGTGCCATCGAGTACCGCCACCGCGGTGATCGAGTCTGAAACGTCGGGGTAGTAGCCCCCTCCCCGTCCGCCATGGCTGGACCGCAGCAACCCCCGCGCGGTGTCCACGTACACGTGCGCGTCGTCGTGGAGGAGGACGCGGGCGTCATCGACCCGCACGCGCATCGTGTCACGCGCGTGACGCGAGAGCTGCTCCGCGGAGGCGTATGTGCCACCATCCGCCGTCCCCGCGCAGATCGTGCCACCGACCACCCCGATCCACGCCGCGTCGATGTCTGTCTCGACCGGCGTGGACTGTCGCCACAAGCCGGTGGCCGCGTCCATGACGTGGAGCCCATCACCCCGCGTGCCCGCGTACAGCACGCCGTTCGCCGCCGCCAGCGCCACGATGTCGTTCGACGGCGCGTCCGCGGGCGTCCATGTCGTCCCGTCGTCACGGGACACATGCAGCCGGTTGTCCACGACGGCATACAGCCGATCGCCCATCGCTGTGATGGCGCGCATGGAGTGTGGTGGGCGCTCGAGTCCCTGGTTAACTGGCTGCCATCCGTGGTGGTCGTCGCGCCATCGATGCACCCCGCCTCCGTAACGGCCACCGGCGTAGATCGCCCCGCGATAGGCGCGTAACGCCCAGACGCGGATGTCGGAGAGCCCGATGTTCGCCCAGGATGCGCCGCCGTCCGTGGATCTGTACACGCCATCCGAGTCCGTGCCGACGCAAATGCCCTCGTCCGATGCCCACAGGGCCTGGGCTCCGCCGTTCAGGGGGCCTTCGGGCTCCGCCGAAGTCGCCTCCCAGGTCCACGTCGCGGCGTTCAGCCGATACAACCTGCCGCCGGCGACTGCGTGCAGCGCGCCATCGTGCGTGGCGATGGCTTCGCCCGTCGGCCCGCGGAGACCATCCCCTGTCTTGCGCCACCTCGGCTGCACGCCCCCGTAGCGCCAGACCGTCCCCAACGCGCTCGCGAACACGTACCCTCCACACGCTTGGAGGGCGGCGATCTTCCCCGGGTGGGGCCCAGAGCCCCAGACGTCGTCAGTTGTCAGCGTCCACGACCCGTTCAAGTCGTCCCAGCGGTAGATGCCCGCAGCCGCCCCGCCGGACGACCGCGCCGTGCCCGCCCAGAGCGACTGGCCCACGGCCGCGATACAGGTCACGCGCTGACTGTCCAGGCCGGCGGACATGACTCGCCAAAGGGTGCCGACACCATCCGACGCCTGCACGCCGGTGGCGGTCGCGACGAAGATGCGATCGCCACTCACGGCCAGGCCGCCGGACATCATCCTCGATCCCTGCTCCCACGCGCCGCTGTCGTCGCTCAGACTGTACATGCCATGCCCGCCGCTCATCAGCAGGCGGCCGTCGAGTTCCGCGAAGGAGGCGACGCCCGGCCCAGACGGATCGTCGCTTCCCAGGCGCATCACGACGGAGCGCCACGTTTCGCCACCATCATGGGACCGGTACGCCCCCTGTCGAGTGGCAGCCAGCAGGCCTGCCGCTGCCGTCCCAACGGCGGTGAACCGGACGTCTGCGGACGCGCCAGCGTGGGCGTCCCAACTGCCCCGACCCGTGTCATAGCGATGCACGGCGAGACCCGAATTCGCGAACAGCGCGCCGTTGTCCGTAAGCAGGCCGCTGACGTGAAGCGCGCCGAGCCCACGCGTCACTGCGACCCATGATGCGGCGCCATCGCGAGAACGGTACACCCCGAGGTACCCGGCTCCTACGAACAGACCGCCGTCCGTGGCCGCGAGCGCTGTTGGGGTGTGGGCGGGCAGGCCGCCTTTGGCCTGCGACGGCCGGTCCCCGCGTAGCCGGAAGACGCCGGCCTGCGTGCTCGCGTACACATCTTCGTCGCGTGTCGCGATGTGCCGCACTGCCGAGTCGAGAGCCCCCCGGCCCACCGCATCCCAACGCGTCGCGCCGCTGCGGAGCTCGTGGACGCCGCCGCGCTTTGTCCCCGCATAGAGCGTCGGGCCGTCGCCGTGTAGGATTGAGATAGGCTCCGAGAGACCGGCGCGGGCCGCGGGAATCCATACTCGCCTGGCCTGATCGCGGCTGTACAGTCCGTCGGACGCCAGGATGTGTAACCGGCCTCCGGCGACCGCGAGCCGGGGCCGCGTTCTACCGGGGATTGGCGGGTCGAGACGGCGCCAGGTGTCGCCGTCATCCGTGGATTGGAGGACCAGCCAGTGAGTGTCGCCGCTGGGGAGACTCCCCACGACCCATACGACGCCGTCGGAGACGTGCAGGACGACTATCTCCGTCAGCCGCGCCGGCAGTTCGACGGGGACCCACGCCTTCAGGTCGGCCGACCGGTGGAGGTCGCCCTCGCCGTGCGTCAGAACGAACCCGCCCGCGACGGCAACGCGGTTGACGGTCGGCCACTCACTCGGTGTCTCGACGCGGGACCAGGTGTCGCCGTCATTCGTCGAACGGAACAGACCCGACCGTCCGGCCGCCGCGTATAGCTCGCCGGCCGGGCCGGCCGCCAAGGACGACACCCAACCGCCGTACGGACCTCGGGTCGGCTCCCATTCCAACGTGTCGGCGCGCATGGGCCACGCCGCGATGAGCCCGCACAAGACGGCGCACGCCAGAGACACATAGGAGCCGCCGACATGCTCCATGCTGGGCCGTCTCCCGCCAACGCCCGTGACCACTGATGCGCTCCTGCGATGCTGTGAGGCGCAGATGGATTCAGCGTGGACAGTATACACGACTGATCGGAACGGCCGGTTACCTGCGACGGTCTACTCGCGCTGGCATCGGAGTGCCCGGCCGCGGTCAGTCCTCGATGTCCATCCTGTGCACGACGCCGTATTTCCCCGACGCGTAGAGGCTCCCGCCCAGGAGCGCGATGTGAGTCATGCCTCGCGCGTCGTATGGGGTCCGCGCCCACGATCCGTCGGGCCCGGACGCGCGATACACAGCGCTATCTGTCAGGACGTACGCCACGCCGTCGCCGACCGCGGCCGCGTGAATGAACGCCGGCGTCAGAGGGACGACTTCCCACTGGCCCGTCGCGCTGAGCTTGTAGACGCCGGCATCCGTCGCTACGTACCATTGCTTGCCCGAGGCGGCCAGGCCGCGGGGGTCCATGCCGTCGTGGAGCGAGCCCGCCGGCCTCCAAGAGACGCCTCCATTGGCGGATGCAAGGATGTCCCCTCCCGCTATGCCGACGTAGAGCATCGTCTCCGACGCCGCGATGGCAGTTGCCTCTCCCAGGGCCGCGTTGTCGCCGACGGGCTCCCAGTGCAGCGTGGCGTCCCCAAGCGTGCGCTCCCTGGCGCGGAACACCCCGGCTCCGTGCGCCGCCGCGTACAGCCGCGAGCCCGTCCGCGCGAAGCCCCGCACGTCGAGGGTGGGCAGACCATCGTTCACCGGCGTCCATTCGCCCTCGTCGTAACGCAGTACACCCATATCGCCTGTGGCGACGTACATGGAGTCGAGGCGTGGAGCGCCGCCGTTGATCGTAGCGGCCGGCTTCGGCAGTCGAGCTCCGGTAATACCACCGTCGATCGACCGGATCAGACCGCCGGGCGCGTTGAACACGACGGCCCTATCGTCCGCGGATAGAACGCGCCCGCGGGGCAGCCGCAAGCGTGCTAGGGAGTGCCTAGCCGGGCGGAGCGCCTCGACAGGAACGTGGACGCCTCCGTCACTGCCTCCCGCGTAGACGACTCCTCCCACCGCGGCCACCCACCGAACGGCCAGGCGCGTCTCCACGGGGCCAGAATCCCGCCACCTGCGGCCGACCAACTCCATAACATGGACGCCATCGCCACGCGTAGCCTCGTAGATGCGCCCGTACGCCGACGGCAGCGCCACGACGTTCGTGGCTGGCCCGGCGACCGGCTCCCAGGTCCGGCCGTGGTCGACGGATGCCGACATATCATGCCGGTCGAGGGCATAGAGCCGTTCCCCAAGCGTGACGACCGACGGCGTCGATTGCGGGCCGTGGCCGTCACCGCGGTTCAGACGCTCCCATGTTCCCGCTCCAGAGCGCAGACGCTGTGCTCCGCCCCTCGGTGGGGAGCCCGCGTAGATGGCCCCGCCGTACTCGTACAGGACAGAGACGGATCGCTGGCCGAGGCCCGCGTCCGCCCACGACACGCCAGCATCGGTAGACACCTGGACGCCTTGACCCTCCGTGCCGACGTAGATGCGGTCGCGCGTGGTCAACATCGCAGCCGCGCGCGCCGCCAACAGCTCCCGCGCGTCGCTCGACGGCGGCTCCCAGGTCCGCGTGGCGGCGTCGAGGCGTAGGAGTCTCCCTTGCTCCACGGCGTGCAACACTCCGCGATACGTCGCGAGGCCGTTGTCGAACGGGCCGCCGTCGAGCTCCTGCCACTTGCCGTGCTGCCCGCCGTACCGCCATACGGCGCCTTCCGCGTACGCCCAGACGTTCCCGTCCGACGCGGCGAAAGTCTCGACTTCACCCGGCCCCTTATCGGGACCCCACGGATTGGCGGTTGTCAGCGCCCACGACTCGCCCAGATCGTCGGAGCGGTATATCGCCGCGCGCGGCCCCCGGTGGACTGCTCCGGTCCCGGCCCAGAGCGTCCCTCCCACCCCGGCGAGGTAAGGCACTCGGCGGTTCGTCAGGCCCCAGACCGCCCGACGCCACGTGAAGCCGCCATCGTCCGACCTGTGCACGCCGTCGCCGTCGCCGACGAAAAGGCTGTCGCCGATGACCGCCAACGGGCGGGACACCTCTCGTGTCAATGTCTCCCATGAGCTGCCGTCGTCACTGAGGCGGTGTATCGCGCGCGCCGTGGCCATCAGCAACCTTCCGCGAAGCTGCACGAACGCCTTGGCGCCCGACACGGGCGGCGGGTCGTCCTCGTGCCGCACGAACTGGGCGGCCCATATGGGCTCGCCGTGGCTCGACACGCGTCTGCCGTATGCCCCCACCGCGAGGGAAGCTAGGGACCCGGCGCCGACCCCGGTGACGCGGATATCCGGTGGAAGCGGCGTGGCGTTGTCTCACGAAGTCGTGCTTGGCTTGTAACGGTGGAGCGAGCCGTTCGATCTCGCGATGAGATCTCCGCCGTGGACCACCAGAGCGCCGATCTTCCGCGCTGCCAAACCGTGCTGCGCCGGCTGCCACGACCGCCCGCCGTCGAGTGACCGCCAAACCCCGTTGGCGCCACTGGCGAGCAGCGCGCCGCCTCCGGCGACCACGAGCGCGGTCGGCGGCTCGCCCACCCGCGCCATGGGCAGGTTCCGCGGCGTCTGCCCATCGGCCTCCGCGAGGAACACCCCGACGTCCGTGGCCGCGTAAGCGGCGCCATCGCGCGCGGCGAGTCGTGTCACGGCGGCGCCGAGGGGAGACGACGCCATGGAGGCCCAATGCCGCGTGCCCCGATCGAGACGGAACACGCCGCCGCCCACCGTGCCTGCGTATAGCGTGGCGCCGTCCGAGACCAACGCCGTAACCGGCTCGTCGAACACGTCAGGGCGCACGGGCCGCCACACGCGCGCCTCCTCATCGCGGACGTAGACGCGTTCGGCGGCCGCCACATAGAGGGCGCCGTCGACAGAGGCGATGCCACGCGGCGGGCCGCCGGGAATCGCGGGGCCGAGTTGCTGCCAGCTATCGCCGTCGTCGCGGGATCTCAGGATCATGGTGTTGTCGCCGCTGCCTCCGGCGTCTACCGCGACACACACGGCGCCGTCGACACAGACGAGGGCGGTCACGCCCTCTCCAACCACGGACATCCACGGGCGCCCCGTCCGAGCACGGGTGAATCCTAGATCGACGCGGCGCCATGCCCGGAGGCCGGGAGAACGGTACAGACCACGCGGCCCGTACGCGTACACGAACGAGGCCGAGGCCGACACTCGCGTGACGCTCTCCAGTTCGGCGGGCGTGTTGGCGAGTC
>NYZG01000234.1 GCA_002687025.1 Candidatus Poribacteria bacterium | reverse complement strand
CTGGCCGTCCGGAGACCATGCAGGGCCGATATCACCTGCTGTATGGTTCGTCAGGTTGCGAGGATTCGCCCCGTCCACATTCATCACGTAGATTTCGGCGTTGCCGTCCCGAGTGGAGGTGAAGGCAATCATCTGGCCGTCCGGAGACCACGACGGTCCTAGAAGATCATCTCCTGGATGATTCGTCAGGTTGCGAGGATTCGTCCCATCCGCGTTCATCACGTAGATTTCATCGTCGCCTTCCCGAGTGGAGGCGAAGGCAATCATCTGGCCGTCCGGAGACCATGCGGGCCAGTCATCATACGCTGGATGGCTCGTCAAATTGCGTGGGTTGCTTCCATCTGCATCCATCATGTAGATTTCGCCGTTGCCATCCCGACTGGAGGCGAAGGCAATCCTCTGACCGTCCGGAGACCACACTGGAACGCCATCAGTGACGAGAGGGAAGTTCGTGAGATTGCGGACGTTAGCCCCGTCCGCATCCATCACGTAGATTTCCTCATCCCGCGGCTCGGCTATCTGGTCCCACAGAGAGTAGAAAGCGATCTGTGACTGGGGAGCAACCTGCGCCGAAGCATCCATCCATAACCCGACGTCCCCCAAGAGGAGAATGGCGCCAAGCGTCACATAGATAAGTCTGTGCCTGACGTGCATCGTGGATCCTTCCTAGCGTCAAGACGGCAGTTGCCTGCAACGCGGGACGCAGTTGTGCTGCTCCTCGAGCAGCAACGGCAGTAGCCAGAGAGGCCCATGAACGGGACGTGGGCCATCGTCAGTCCTGCCGATCCATGGGCATGGCATGCCTCTATGTGCGCGTGCGGAACGCTGATCGTTCCCGGCAGCGTCATCCCATCTTGCCATGCCCAGTCGTTAGCGCTCCCGAGAGCTCTGATTTCCGCAAGCATGTAGAGTCGTGTTGGCGGCTCGCCTCGGCGGCGCGGTCACGTCATTCAGCTCCGTTTCACGCAACTCGCCTTGGGCACGGCCCAAAGCGAAGAAGGCGGGCCTCCGCCCGCGTTCAGTTCCGGTTGTCCGCCTACCAGGCCGCCAGTACGCTCCCTGGAACACGCTTCATCGCCTTCCCTAGTTCAACCTTCGTGCCAACGGGCCGCAAACCAAGTGGAGGCAGTCACAGAGCGGGTGCGTCCGGCTGTCGCGAGAACTGCTGGCCCTGGTCGCTGTACTTAAAACTGACATCTGGGAGGGATGAGGAGCGCGGAGTGCCGCCCGCGACACGGACTCATGCGATGTATGTAAAGATGACGCTTAGAGTGTGTCAATTGCTGATGCCCAATACGGCGCATGGCATGGCGGCGCGTTGCCGGAAACTCGGCCCGCGGCCGCGAGCGGCGGATGTTCCATAGCGCTCACTGTCTGAATGCCCGGATACGGTGCCAGAAGGTGGCCGGTTTCCGATAGAGGCCGTTCTGTGGGTCTCCCTCACTTTGATATTGGTGGCGAATCCCTTGCGACGTCGTGCTCAGGCCGCCAACGGATACAGCCGGGCGAAGGCTGATACCGGTGTCTCGGCTTTGGATTCTCCCGCCAACCAGCGAAGCATCCGGACCACGTTCATCGCCGTCGCCGTCATCAGATGCTGGAGATGCGTCTTCGACATCCCTCTGTATCGCGAGCGTCGCATCCTACAAGAACGGACACCCTGAGCGATCGTCCCCTCTACGCCCGCGCGTCGGGCGTATTCTTCTGCGAATCGCTCCGTTCTCTCGCGTTGGCGGTTCGCCTGGAGGGCTTCGTGCTGTGCTTGTGGGCGGAGGGTGATCGTCCGACGCGGTATCTTGGAGCGCGTACACTTCGTACGACTGGCGCAGACCCGACAGTCTGTCGTGGCGAACTTGATCTTGACGACTGCGTTCCCGACGCGATCCAAGGCGGGCGCCCAGCTGGCATTTGGTTTGCCGGATGGGCAGATCGCCTGCTGGCTCTCCCAGTCGACAACGAAGTCGTGCGCAGAGAATCCAGAGCCTTCCTTGGCCTGCCAGCGGTTGTCGCTACGGGTGGGTCCAATCAGTTCCACTCCGTAGGTTGCCTCGCTGGCAACGAGCAGCTTCGAGTTCACATACCCCGTGTCGGCGACGTGCTTGTCAGGGAGGAGTCCTCTCTCGGCAAGAGAAGCATGGATGCACGCCGTTACAGCATCGTCTGGGACGGTCGCTGTCGTGGTCTCCACGTTCGTGATCAGGTTTGGTCGTTCTTCCTCGTAGGTCTCCGTCAGGTGCACCTTGTATCCCGTCCAGGCTGTCGTTCGCTTGGTGGCATAGCGAGCGTCCGTGTCATACGGAGAGCCGATGTAACGAGTACTGGGAGGGATGTTGTCATTCTCACGCCACGACAGCTTCCCCTCGGTGAGCATGAAGTTCTGAACCCACACCTGGCGCAACGTCTCCACCGCGTGCAGACGCTGTAGTTCGGGCGGCGCCGACTCAGCATATACCGCGTTGAGAAGGGCCATGCCGTCGATGCCTGTCCTGTCGACCCACGCACGACGTTTGGCCTCTCCCTTTGGGAGCCGATACGCGCTGGCCCGCGGTCCGTAGCGATCGACCCAATCAGAAGTCGTGTGGGCGCGGAGCCATTCAGGGGCAGCCGTTGCGAGCGTGTTGAGCGCATGGCGCAGCGTCTCGGTGACGCCTTCGACGCGCGTCATCGCATGGACAGCGCTGAGAACATGCGTAGAGTCGCTGCGCTGACGACCACCGGCGTTCAGTAGACCGTGGCTCCGCGCGCAATCCAGAACGGTCTCGAACAGGCGTCGTTCCGCCTCATGCGTGAGCAGGCGCGTGCGGAACTCGCTCAGGACGGTGTGGTGGAAGCCGGAGTCAGTCAGCTCCATGCAGAGCAGGTATTTCCAGTCGATTCTGGTTCTTACCGCATCGGCCGCCTGCCGGTCTGTCAGACCTTCCATGAACTGTAGAAGGGTCACCAAAGCAAGCCGGGCGGGCGACTCCGCCGGCTGACCCTGAATTGGAAACAGATCCGCAAAGTCGTGATCGTCGAAGAGCATCGCCAACTCGTCGTAGACCTGCATGACGAGATTGCCGTCAGGATAGATCGCGCGGGCAACGCGTGCCGTCTCTTCGGGAACTTGGTATGTATCGCTCGGGCGTAACGACACCGAACACCTCCTCGGCGGGCAACTGGTCAGACTCATGGTCGACCGGCAGTATACGCCGAGGGATCAAAACACTGTGTGCGAGGCGCATTCGGGGATTCGCCACCAATATCACTTTTCGTGAAAAGTGGATTTCCGTAGCCTGTTCCCCCCAGGAATCAGTTGCTGTGGAGGTCATCGCGTGCTGCTTGAAGCCCTCTTACCCAAGGCATGTGAGTTGGTTGTGGACGCTGCGTGCGTCAACGACAGAACCATCGTCATCGAGATGCATTCGACCCGCCTGCAATGCGCATGTCCCAGATGCGGTGGTCGGTCGCCGCGCGTCCACGGCCGTTACGTCCGACAGCCTGCCGACCTACCGGCGTGTGGGTACCGGGTCCGTTTGATGCTCACGGTGCGGCGCTTCTTCTGCGACGACGCGCCGTGTCCTCGGCGGACATTCACTGAGAGACTACTCCCGTTCCTGGCGCCCTACGCACGCCGCACCCATCGGCTCGCTGGACAGCAGTTGCATGTGGCGTCTGTTGCGGGAGGAGAAGGTGGGTCCCGGCTTTTGGCTCTGCTGGCGATGCCAGCCAGTTCAGCCACACTTCTGCGGATGATCCGACAAGCGCCCGAAGCTACCGAGTCGACGCCACAGGTGTTAGGCATCGACGACTGGGCAAAGCGCAAAGGACATACCTACGGCACGATCCTGGTCGATCTTGAAGAGCGCCGTGTAGTGGATCCCCTTCGAGCTAGCGGAGGACGGGGATGTCACCGTCCGCGTCTACGGAATAGACGGGGAGATCGTCCGCACGCTGGACCTGGGATGTCGGCCGATGGGTGAGTACCGCGCACGGGAGAGCGCGGCGTATTGGGATGGTCGCAACGAAATCGGGGAACGCGTCGCCAGCGGCATCTACATCTACGAACTCCTAGCAGGCGATCAACGCGCCGTCAGGAGGATGGTCATCAGCAAGTAGCGACGGACCAGGCGGGCTCGCCGCGGGATCGTACCGCGCGTGAGCCTGCCGCCCGTCGTCCGAAGCATCCACCACTCAAGCTGATGACTATGCCCGACCAACAGGTCGACTATCGACAGATAGATAGAGGACTGGTGCTGCGCGCCCGCGAGGGTGATGAGCGCTCCTTCGCGACGCTCACGGATCGATATCGGGGTCTCGTCTACTCCACGTTGCAGGACAGACTTACCGACTACCGTGACATATGAGGACGAAATCCAGGAGACGTTCCTTCGCGCGCACAGCTACCTGCACACATTGCAGGAGCCGGGCTGTTTTGCCTCATGGATCACGCGCATTGCCGTAAACCGCGCCTACACACGAGTGCGAAAGATCTCCCGTCGCCACGAAGCGCCGTTCGGGACGCGGGAGATGGTGGATGACGCACAGACAGACCATCCTACGGCGTGGGAATACAGCTTCCCGTGGTTGCTCGGGTGTGAAGCGCTCAGGTCGGCGATGGACGCCCTACCCGCGGAATGGCGCGTTCCGGTCCTGCTGTGGGCCGTAGACGGATGCTCCCTGGTAGAGGTGGGACAACGGCTAGGCGTGTCCGAGAAGGTAGAGGCCAGGAGGATCCGCCACGGGTGCCAGCAGGTGCGTGCCAACGCAAGCGTTGCGGCATAGGTTCCGCGTGCCGAGACATCAGATGCCGGATGAGTGTGCGAGTGTGCCAGCCGCGGTGTGGGATTCTGATCGTAGTCGCTCGCAGCCCCGTTCTATGACCTCCATTGCGTGGATCAAAGGGCTAAGACAGCACTCTCCAGGGAACCTCAACCGGCACCCGCGACACACTGACTGCCGCGTCACGGAGCGGGTCATGCCGGAAGTCGGCCGTCTTGCTGATAATGCGTGTTATGGAAGCCGCTCTCAGAGCCGTGTAGACTCAGTGGCCAAGGGGTCCGAGGCGATTTTGCGCGAGGACATCCGTTCCCACCGGCGCAGGCGATCATGGCATAGGGGTTGTCATATCCCGATCACCCCATCCGCGAGGTCGACCGCTGCCTGTACCGATAGACCCTTGCCGTGTCCCCATGCGGTGGGGAACGACGCGTCGCTCATCTGTGCTCGGGCCTCCGCAATCGCGTCTTCCAAGCGCAGATTCTCGAGGGCGTGCCTTGACGGTCTAAACCCAAAGGACATCGCATCGACAGGCGTTGTCTCCGCGACTATCTCCGCGGCCGCCAAGAGCGCAACTGCATGGGCATACGCGCCCTGAAGTACTGCGAGGCGGCCACACCGTGCGACGTACAGATCCAGATCGGTTCTCGTGCCCCGCGGAAGTCGACCCACATAGCGTAGGCCACGCGCCGCCGCCGCGAGGTCGCCATCCACGAGATCGAGGTCCACGACTCCCAAACGAGGCACAGTCACGTTCCAGCCCAGGGCTTCTGCAATAGACTCGGCTTCCGTCCAATGCTCACGCGAGCGCTCATAGTCGCCACGCAGCGCCGCTAGCTGACCGAGGGACCACAGGGCCACCGTCACAGGCAATTGCATCCCCAGTTTACGGTGCAGACGGCACGCCTCCCGCTTATAGCCGTAAGCGGACGAGTAGTCCTGCTGCATGCCGGCGATCCTGCCATGTTGCATCAGCAGCCATGCAATGAGCTCGTCGTGCCGAAAGCCGCGGGCCCGCAAGAGACCGCGATCGCATGCCGCTTCCGCCCGGGCGTAGTCGCCGCCTTTGGCATGGAGTATGCTCTCGGCCCACAGGCAGAGCGTATCGCCTGGATCGAGTTGCAGTCCCTCACCGCACAACGCCCAGGCCCTGTCAGAATCTGGCTGAAGAGCGGTCCAAACGGCCATGTGTCCTAGCACCCTCAGCAGCGAGGGTTCGTCTTCGAGCTCGCGGAACACGGCGATCGCGCGTTCTACGTACTCGTGGCCATGCTCGTACCCCTCCGATTGGATGAGGCAGTAACCCAACGCGTGCGATGAGCGCGCGATGCCCTGCAGATCGCCCAGGTTTTCGAAGCTCGCAAGCGCCTCCTCCGCGGTCGCCCGGCCTTCCGCGGAACGCCCTAACCTGTCGAGAATGGACGACAGGTGGCAGCGCATGGAGGCGACAGACGCTGCGTCCAGGTCGGCCCCCGCCGACAGACAGCGCTCGTACCACTCGCGGGCCTCGGAGTAGTGACCTCTGAAGAGCCAAAACTGTCCAAGGGCGTCAACCACGGCGGCCCCATCCTGGCTGGGCTCGTCCCGTGTCCACGCCAGCGCCTGACGGATGTTGTCGTGTTCCTCCGCCACTCGGTCGAATGGTTCAGCTGTCTGATGCCATTGGAACTCTGGGGCCAGCTCGAGCACGAACCCCGCGTAGTGTTCGAAGTGGCGCTCCCGAACCTGCTCAGCTTCACCCGTTTCGATCAGGCGCTCTCCGGCATACTCGCGTAGCGTCTCGAGCATCCGATAGCGCGGCCCGAAGTCGCCTTCCTCTACCGTGGCAAGGGACTTGTCCACCAACTGTAGCAGGAGGTCAAGCACGTCCCATGACTCCACCTCCCCGAACGCACATACGTCCTCCGCGGCCTCCATTGTGAAGCCGCCGGAGAACATTGAGAGGCGGGAGAATAAAGCCTGTTGGGGGTGGGTCAGCAGTCGGTAGCTCCAGTCCACCAGTGCTCGGAGCGTCTGCTGACGTCGGGCCGAGGTTCTTCCGCCTCCGGTGAGAAGACGAAACCGGTCGTCGAGACGCTCATGGATCTGTTCGACGGACATTCCGCGCACCCTCGCCGCGGCGAGTTCTATCGCCAGTGGGATCCCGTCCAGCCGCCGGCAGATGGCGGCGACGGCCCCGCCGTTTTCATCGGTCAATGTAAAGGCGGCGCTCGCCGCGCGCGCTCGTTCCACGAACAGGCGCACTGCCTCGAACTGCGTCAGGTCGATGTCTCGTAGATCCGCATCCAGGGCGGGGATGGAAAGCGGCGGCGCGCGCCATGCTGTCTCCCCGTTGACACCCAGTATCTCCCGACTGGTTGCGAGAATGCGCAGAGCCGGGCATCCGAGGAGGAGTGTCTCCGCGAAGCGCGCCGCTTCCTCAACGAGATGCTCGCAGTTGTCCAACAGTAGCAGCGTTCGCCGCGTCCTCAGGTACTGGGTCAGCGCTGTCATCAGCGGCTGAGCCGACGGTTCGCGGGCATCTTCGCCCGGCGTCTGATCCGGCGCGTCACGGACGCCGAGTACTGCAGCGACGACGTTGGGAATCAGGTCCGGGTCGGAGATGGACGCCAACTCCACGAACCACACTCCATCGGGATACTCGTCGATCACGTCTTCCCCAACGCGCATCGACAGGCGTGTCTTGCCTGTGCCGCCCGTGCCGGTGAGTGTGAGCAGGCGTGTCTCTCGCAGCCGTCCCTTCACTTCTTCGATTTGGTCTTCTCGACCGATGAAGCTTGTCAGCGCGACCGGAAGACTGTGACTGCGGTGTTCTTCGTTCCATTCCTCGCGCAGTTCCCCGACGCGTGCGGGTGTGGCGTCGGAGCCGAGGTCTCCGTCCACCAGGCTGTATAGCCGCAGACGCAGGCCGTGCTTCACTTCAACCTCACCGAGGTCGTGGAGCCGCGGCGCCCAGATTTCGGACTCGGCTAGGGATTCGGCAGCGATGTAGGACAGCAGGATGTGCCCGGCCTCACCGCAGTCCATGACGCGCTGCGCGACGTTGATCCCCGGACCGCGCACGTTGGCTGTACGATTGATGTCCTCGGCGCGGTATATCGGCCCTGAGTGAACCCCCATGCGCAATGGCAGGTCATCACGCCGAATCACGGCCTCCGCTACCTCGATGGCGCAACGGGCCGGCGATGACGGGCCACGGAAGAAGGCGAGCGCCATACCGTCACCTGCGGGATGTGCCAGCAGCGTCTGTTCTGACTCCGCTTGTTGGTAGATGGAGCAGGACCGAACGACCTCCTGCAACGCGCCGATGCGGCGGCTCTGTTCTTCTGCGGACAGGCGTGAATAGCCCACCAAGTCCATGAACAGGACGTGGGCCATATCGAGGTGAGACTGGTCTTCCTTATCCGGCATCCGATACTCCCGCGCGCGACGGGCCGCGCGGACTCATTCTGGCAATGGATGCTGGTGGCGGCAAGAGACGGGCGCCGAACTTCTGATAAAGGCCGTTCTGTCACACTTCGAAATAGCGGCGGAGGTCCCATCAATGGGTGTGTAGATTCATCCGGGCCACTTTCACGAACCCCTTCCGTGTCGCCGTGTCCACGTCGGCCTCCGCCACGAGGCTATTGGTCAGTTGTGCGCTCGACGCGGTTCCACGGTAGAGGATGAATCCCTCATCGTCGGCCCGCTGGAGTAGTACGAGAACCGGCCGCACGGCGCCGGGGATCGGCTGCTCTACCTTCAACTGCCCGCCGGCAGTCGGAGTGCCGATGGACACGCGCTTATCGTCATGGACCGCCATCGCCGTATCCTGGCTGTCCGTCCTGAAGATCATCTTGCCGCCGGGGCTCGCGGTCGCAAGAGTGAGTGTGTTCGCGCCGCGATCCCACCGGAGGAACGCGCCCACGCTATCCGTGGTGGAACCGAAGTAGATCTGCGCGTTGTCGGCGTCCGGGGAGAGGATGGAGATGCCCGTATCGCCATCGCTCTCTACGACCAGATCGTCGGCGTCGCCGTCCGGCGTAGCGCCCGAGGCCCCTTGACGCACGTGTAGCAGCCCGGCGGGAGCGCCCGAGCCGAACGACCCTATGCCCACCTTGTCCGTGCCGCTGGGGGCCAGGTTCAGATAGAGCGTCGGGCCGGACTTCGCGACAACGGCGTAGGTCGACAGCGCTGCCTCAGGAACGTTGTTGACGTGCGGGACAAGGCCCGCGCCGAGGACTGTCTCAATGCGGCTGATCTCGTAGTCACGCACGTCGAAGTAATCGGCGTTCAGCGCAATCGAGTCGACGTCCGTGTTCCTGCCGGGTACGGGCTCTTCTCCCGGCGTGTAGATGTTCTCGGGTAGATCGGGTAATCAGGCGTGGTGACCCCTCTTCAGCTTGCCGACTCCGCCGGCACGATCTCGATGATCTGCCCGGCGTCGTCGATGGTGTATTCTCCGTCCGGGCGAAGGCCGTGCTCCGCCACCGTCTCGTCCCACAGCTTCGCTAGCTGCGCCTGCAGCGCGCCGATCACTACGCGGGCGTCAAGCATAGCGTCCTGGGCTCGCCGCTCCTCGCCGCGGGCGCGCTCAATCGCCTGCCGCAGTCGCCGATAGTAGTCCTGCCGCTCCGGCTCCAACACGCCGACCGTTCGCCCCGCGTCTGTCATTCAGCTGCGACCTCCACCTCATATCTGATCTGGTACACGAGAATATAACTAGGTGTGCAGGTATGGAAAGCAGTTCGTGAACCCTATGGTCTGCATAGAGAACATCTGTACTACAACAGCTGTTGACAGTCGTCGCGTTGGCGAGCGGCTCCGCCGTCCGGCTGCGCGGCGTGCCGTGTGTGCAACTCTGGGACGACGCAGACGGTGCTGGCCGGGTCGTTCAGCGCGCCGGGATCGATGAGGCAGTCCACCGCCTGCGGCGGGACACGCCGTGGTCGATCTCGGCCCGGGAGGCGTGGACCTCGACATCCCGCATCGGGTCAGCCAGGTCGTGGGTCGGCGCTCGGTACGCGATGGTACGCCGATCGTCGCGAGTCGTGCCCACGGTCCTACCCCCTGTCGACGGCGGCCTGCGTCTCGCCGGGGGTCCAGTCTACGATGCCGCCGTCCATCTGTTCCAGCAGCGACAGGGCCTGCGCCAGCACGCTACGCTGCGTGTCGGCGTCGTGCGCGGCCCCCATAGGACGACCGAGACCGAACGGCGTGTAGAGCGCCCGTGGGGGATTCACGCGCTCGGTCATCTCACGGCTGAGGGTGATGGACACCGTAGAGATGCCCCGCGACTCGATTTCGCGCTGTACCAGCCCAACGGACCGGTGGCACAGCCCTCAGGCGGGGGTGAGCAGCGCGAAGTCGACCTCCTCCTCGACGAGCTCCGACGCGATCTCAGGCGCCGTGACGTCCATCAGGGTCGCCACGTGCCTCCCGTCGATGTGTCCCATCAGACTGGGCGCCGTCCGGCTCAACGATCCCACCGCGCCCGCGTCGACCAGTTCGCGGGCCCGATCGCACGGCAGGACGACGTTCAGGTCGTGGTCTGCCTCGCGGTGATCGTAGTAGTCGTGTGTTATCGCCACATCGGCCGGGGCGGCGTCGGCCGGGACGCGGCGTACCGTGGCATCTCCGTCTGCGTCGAACATGTCGAACGGGGCCTGGGAGCGCAGATGCACGCCCGCCG
>NYZG01000233.1 GCA_002687025.1 Candidatus Poribacteria bacterium | reverse complement strand
CGCTCACCGGCGAGGCTGATGCCGGACGAGTAAACCCCACTTGGGCTTGATCAGTCGGTCGCCCTCACCGGCGGCGTTCCATACGCGACGCGGAATCTTTCGCACGAATACCGCGCCCCCATAGAACTGCTCGACCTGGGTGAGTTCAACGTGGGGGCGCTTCCGTTTCTGTCGTATCACCCGCTCCCAAGATACGTGCGCGATCCACAAGGTCGCGAAGAAGAGCAGGGGGCCGCACGTCATCGTGAGCCGATGGCCCAAGTCCGTGATGCCTAGACCGTGGTAGCGCTCGTACTCCTCGGGGTCGCGGGTCTGAAGGAAGCGCAACAGAAGACCGAGTAGGAAGGTGACCCAGAGCGCGAGATACGGCGCAGGTAGCCAAGCATAGCGCATCGCGCCAAGCCTATGAGGTGGTGGCGCCGACGAGCCGCCTGTGGAAGTCGTCTGTGGTGGACGAACGCTCGCACACTGCCACCCGCTCCCACCGATGTCAAGACATCCGACCCCTGCGGGAACCAACAGGAGAACAGCATGAAGTGGTCCCTCAACACGTACCAGACAGCGCAAGAGTGGTCCCTGAAGGAGACGCTCCGAGTTGCGAAGGAGACCGGCTACGACGGCGTCGAGTTCCTGATGGACTTCGATCAGCCGCACGGGTTCGAGTGGGACACGCCGCGCGAGCAGTGGAAGCCGATGAAGCTCACCATCGCGCGTAGCGGCCTCAAGACGTCGGGGCTGACCAGTTGCCAGGTGTTTCACCACGAGGACGCCGCGGATCGCGCGCGGACGGTTGACCGGGTCAAACGCGTTGTCGAGATGGCGAAGTACTTCGAATGCGATCACGTGCGCGTCCTTGGAGACCGCTTCGACGATTCGAACCGTGCTGCCGTCATCGGTTGGGTCACGGACGGCTTGCGCGCCCTCGGCGAATTCGCCGCGCCGATGGACGTCACGGTCAGTATCGAGATGCACGGGTCGTTCACGGAACCGGACGCGGCGATGGCCGTCATCGAGGGTGTCGGTCTGCCGAACGTTGGGTTCGTGTTCAACAGCCAGTTCCGAGGGTGCGAGGACGGCGACATTGAGCCGCTCTTCTCGCGCGTAGCTCCGCATCTGACCTCCGTGCACACGCATCAGGCCGAGAGCCCCGACCAGTTCGACCTGTATCGACAGATGTTCCAGTGGCTGAAGCGCATGGGGTTCGACGGGTACGTGTCCAACGAGTGCGCCTACCGCGGGCCCGACCCCGAGAAGGTGCTGAGCATGTACATCGCGCTGTTCAAGGCGATGTCGGCGTAGCCGCCGACCGCGGAGGGAAGACGCCGTGCCGGATGTCGTCGTCGGACATGTTGCCTCGTCGAATTTCGCGCAGGTCGCGGATGAGTTCGGTCGATGGAACCCGGCCTGCGCGCTCGGGCGGGGAGTCGTCGAGGGAGAAGGCGAGATCACGTGCGACGGGTTGCGCTACCTGTGGTTGGAGTCCGGCGCCGGCGAATGCTTCATTCCGGCGGGGAAGCGCACCCAGGAAGGCGACGGCAAACCACTGGGCGCGGAGTACGTTCCAGACCCGCTCCCAGCGTCGGTGATGGACGCGCTGGCGACGCTCGAGGCTTCCTCGGAGAGCTTCGCGTCCGCGCTGCAAGGGCCTGTACAGGCGATCGTGGATCGAAGGCGGGGCGCGCATTTCATCGGCGATGTGGCGGGCGAGATCTGGTTGCTCCTAGAAAGCGGCGTGCCACGAGGCGAGTGGACGAACAGCGAGAACGTCCAAGCGGCGCTGGACGTCGTGCTCGGGGCGTACCGAGAGCTTGGATGGTCGGAGAAGTCGGTGAGTTCGTGGGAGCCGGTCATGGCAGGGGATCAGCTCGCCGTGACGGCCGATGCGCCGCTCCGTGTGCGCGGCAGCTTCCGCTACTGGAGCATTGATGTCACCGATCGGGCCGAGACGCACACGTCCGTGGCGCGTCGACTGAACCACCTTCGCGACACCGCGGGCGGCTGCAACTTCGCGTTCGACGCGTTCCGCAGGCTGCCGCTTACCTGGATCGCCACGGATGATGCGGGGGACGGCGTGAATGTCGTGAACAGCCACGTGGTCAACATCGCCACCGAGACGTCACGCACGCACTACCATCCGGTCGAGCCCGTCGGGGGCGGCAAACCGCAGAGCGAGATGTACCTCGTCCTTGATCCCGGCGTGTACGGGCTCAAGACGTATGGGCGCACGGCGTCGCTGGTTACGTTCCCGGATGTGGAGGACCTGTCGCGGTACGAGCAGACGCCACTTACGCCGGGCGCCACGGTCTATATACAGCCGGGGACGGGGCATCGTGGGCTGGACACGTTCGTGAACGTGATAACGCTGCCGGGGTTCAAGCCGCGCAACGAGATCTACTTGGATCAACGTATCAAGGACTCCGCGGGCGGGAAAGCGCCGTACAACGAGGCGTTGACGGGCTGACGTGGGCTCCGGCCCCTGGTGGCACGCCGCACTGGATCTGTGGACCACACCTGGGCCCATCCCAATCCTCGCCTGCCAAGGGAAGGCATTCACGCAAGCACTGCGCCGCGCGGCACTCGACACAATCACCGTGGTCGATGACCTGTTCCCATAGGCCGCTGTGATGCTGTGATGAGGGCGACCCCGGCGCGGTCAGTTCGGCATCGGGTTCTCCGGCTTCCGCCTCAGAACCACGTCCGTTCCGCTGTTTGCGGCGGCCGACGCTGCCGCCGGCCAGGAAGATTGGCGCTTCGCGGGCCGGCCGCGCGCGCTATGCGGACCAGGATGAGTCACCGCGCCGTCCCTGGTACGATGTGCGGTACGCATCACACCGGAGAACGCCATGAAGACACCTGTATGGACGCGCTTCGAGGCGACCTGGCGCGCCTCCAGGCTGCACGACAACCCGACGCACAATGTACGCATGACCGTGACGTTCACGGCTCCGTCGGGCGAGCAGGAAGCGGTTGAGGCGTTCTGGGACGGCGACGATGTGTGGCGGGTACGCTTCTGCCCGAACGAAAGCGGCGCGTGGACTTACGCGACCACCTGCGACGATGACCCAGCCTTCGACGGGCAGAGCGGCGCGTTCGAGTGCGTGCCGTACGACGGCGACAACGCGCTCTACCGGCACGGTGATGTCGCGGTCTCCGACGACGGGTGGCATCTCGCGCATGCGGACGGGACGCCGTTCTTCTGGCTGGGCGATACGGCATGGTGCGGCCCGGTAGCCGCCGATCAGCAGTCGTGGGCCGCCTACCTATCAGACCGGCAGTCGAAGCATTTCAACGTGATTCAGTTCGTCACGACGCAGTGGCGCATGATTTACACCGACGTCGAGGGCCGGTCTGCGTTCGCCGGTCACGCGAAGATCGGCATCAACCCTCAGTTCTTCCAACGGCTCGACCACTACTTCGACGCCATCAACGACGCGGGGATGGTGGCGTCGCCGGTTTTGGTGTGGACGCTTGGAGACAGTCCCGGGAACTACCTCCCCGAGGACCAGAAGATCGTCCTGGCGAAGTACATGGTCGCGCGGTACGGGGCGCACCACTGCCTGTGGATTCTCGGTGGCGACGGCAACTACAGGGACGAACGCGGCGAGGAATGGAACCGCATCGGCCACGCGGTGTTTGGCGACAACCCGCGTCGTCCGGCGACGATGCACCCACAAGGTCAATACTGGTGCGCCGAGACGTTCCGCGACGACGGCTGGTACGGCTTCAACATCTACCAGAGCGGCCACGGCGACGGCGAGGCCACGCTACGTTGGCTCACCGAAGGGCCGCCGTCGACGGAATGGGCCAACGAACCGCATCATCCTACGATCAACTCCGAGCCGCCCTACGAGGCGCACGTGGCGTATCAGTCGAAGGAGCGGCATACCGCGTTCTCGGTGCGGCGGGCGTCTTATTGGAGCCTGCTGGTGAGTCCTACGGCGGGCGTCACGTATGGCGGCGGCGGCATATGGGGCTGGCACCTGGAGCCGCGCATCCCCGCCGACCACCTCGGCGCGGGGTTCACTCCCGCGTGGTACGACGGCATCCACCTGCCCGGCTCCGGCGACATGGGTCGGCTGTTCGAGGCGTTCGCGTCGGTGGATTGGTGGCGGCTGCGTCCGGCGCAGGAGCTCCTTGCGGCGCAACCCGGCGACGACGACGCGGAGAAGTTCGTCGCCGCCGCCAAGACGGAGAACGGGGACACGCTTGTCGTCTACACTCCGGCGGGCGGGGTCGTGTCGCTCACGTCCTCGGCCTTGCCGGCGTCGGCGCGGGCGCAGTGGTTCGATCCTCGGACGGGCCAGTGGTTGGACGCGGCCTCCGCCGATGGCGCCTCGGTGACATTCCAGACGCCGTCGGACGCCGACTATCTGCTCGTCGTGCGGGCCGGGCAGACATCTGGGTAGGCAGCGGCCACGTCCTGCTGCCGACCAACGGCCGACATCTGCGACGCTATTCCTTCTTGATGCGGAACAGTCCCTCGCTCGCGGAGTCGCCCGTTTTGGCGTTCGCCGACCGGAACTCCACCCACATGTCGTCGCCTCTGATGTCTAGCCGGACATACCCCAGGGAGTCGTGTGCGAAGAGCGTGTCCCCCTTCTTCGTCACCGGGGATGTCTTTCCTGCCGATCCAGACACTATCTGGTAGGGGCTTATGTTGGGATCGCCGTCGATGGACAGCATCTGCAGCGAGTGGTCGTGTCCGGCGCAATACACGGCGACGTTGCGCTTCCCCATGGTGTTCTCGAGGCGCTCCCTGAACCTGCTGTACGCGCTGTTCTTGATATCCTGCGTCTCCAGCAGCGGGAGCACGTGCGGTTCCGCAAGCCCAAGTAGCCATGCCGGCAGCATGCATAGCCACGGGAGCCGCCAATCCGTACGCCAGGCCGCCACGGCGGTACCCACTGCCCCCAACGCCGGTAGAGGAGCGTACCATCGGGACCCCGTTAGCAGCAATTCAGCGCGCGTGCGGAAGCCGCCGTGCCGACCGTGCGAGCGGATCGGGTGATGCCCGATGAGTATCTTCCAGGGCGCTTGTGACTCGCGCAGTATCGTGTCGAGTTTCGTCCAGTGGGCCGTGATGGCTGCCTCGTTACGGCCGTTCTTGTTCTCCTCGTAGAGCTGGATGATCATCTGCGTGTCCAGCGCCACGACAAGGACATTGTCGGCCAGATCCAGTTTCTCCGGCTGCGTGAGTTCGTGCAGGCGGCCGCTACCGGCGGCGCGCACGATCGCTTCGTATTCCGCGGAGTCGTTGGAGTCCAAGAAGGACTCGACGGTCTTCCCATCTGCCGACGAGTACGTGTGGTGGAAGGGGACGTGCCGATAGATCGGCCGGTGGCGACCATGCTGGCCATAGCGCGACTCAGCAAGGCTTTCCACCTGGGCGATGCGGGGTCCACCCGCTCTGAAGCGACTCCCATAATCGTGGTTCCCGGGCGCCACATAGAACGTCGCCGCGTTCCACCCCGGGTCCTTCTGTCCTTTCCGGTTGGTTCGGTATTTGGTGGCGTTGTAGACGTCCCCGAACCTGTCGTCCAGAAGGTCAACTGCGTCCTTCGCGTCCCATTCCCGCCCGGGAAGCCCTCTGCTGTAGGCGTTGTCACCCAAGCCCAGCACGACAGGGGGACGTTCCGAGGGTCGAGCTGGGCCATGTCAGCCCCCATCGCGTCCGCGACCGCATGCTGGCCGGGTGTGCCTGTGCCCCAGTCGCCCAACACGTATATGGTGACCACGTCCTCGGTTTCCGGCCTCTCGACATCCTCCAGATGGGCGTCCTTGTATGGCACGCTGTTCTCGTTGGCGTATCTCGTGGTGAGGCTCCCCGCGCAGCCGATGGCCAACGCCATCACTAGCCCCATGCCGGTCCATAGCGCGTGTCGCACCAAAGCTGCCATGTACGTTCCCTATCCTATCGATGGGTGCGGGCACGCGTCCCGCCAGACTGCCCACGGGCCGCCTGTCTGACGGACGACGCGGGCCACGCAGCTTACCGTATGGGCACGGACTTGAGCGGCTGCCTCGGCCGGTAGACGACGACCTCGGCACCACCGAATTCGGCTTGGGCGTCTCCCCGGTACAGCCATCCGCCCGTGTTGTAGAGTCGAACAGGGCCACGTGATGTCGTGGTCTTCGGCGCCCCGTGCGCTCCCCATGGGATGGGCTGGTGCGTGTGGCCGAACAGCACCGATCTGGGGGTGTCGAGCTCCAGTCCTGGGTTCTTGTCGTTCAGACGGTCGATCTCGAGCAGGCTGGCATCGAAGAATCGCACAAACCGCTCGAGCACGTCCTTCCGGTGGATGAACTCGTCGCTGTAGCGGGTGTCACCGATGTCTCCGAGGGCCTCCAGCACCTGCTTCTTGGCGGTGTTGGAGATGTAGTCGGTGACCGCTTCCTTGTCCCGCCTCCAACCGAAGCGGGTCATCCTGTCGATGGCGTTGTCCAGCCTGTCCAGGTACTTCGTGATTCGGCGCAGGTCTCCGTCCTTGATCTGCCGCTGCACCGCGCGGATCGCGTCAGACAATGGGCCTGCCTGGCCGACCCCCGACGAGCCCAGTTGGGACAGGGGGAAGTTGACCGCGACCATCTCTGAGAGATCGAATGCGTCGCCGATCCGCAGGTCCTCCTGCATCAGCTCCAAGGCCCACTCCCCGGCCAGGGCCCAATAGGGCTCGAAGTACTGGCCGTGGGTAAGCAACACGGAGCCGTCGTCGGTGAGAAGGTACAGGTTCGGGTACGCAAAGCTGAACTGCAGGGAGCCGACAGGCTCCACGATGCCGTCCATGAAGAGGCCGCCGTACTTCGGGTCGCCGTTATGCGGGTCGTAGTCCTGCGGGTCGTCGTCCTTTTCACGCCCGACGTCGAGGAGTCTGAAATTGCTCCGGCCGTCGCGGACATCGATGACGCCCGGCACGGACCAGCGGAACGACCGCGGCATCTCGGCGCCCAAAAGGCGGTTGGTCACATTGACCTGATGCTCGACGGTGTGCCAGACATCGAAGTCGTGGTTGCCCGCGACGTAGATGATCTTCTTGGCGATGTTGTCCTCGTGGACCTGCTCGAAGAAGCACCGTCCCGCCTCGTACACGCGATCGTAGCTGTCGAGCGCGAAGTCGAGGATGTCGCCCAGGAGGATGAGGTAGTCATTGTCCTCTCCCGCCGCCCTCTTGAAATCCTCGTATTTCTCCCCGACCGTGGGCGCGCCGGTCTTGGGCAGGTTCACGAGCGCGCAGTTCGGGTCGCCAATGTGCGTGTCGGAGATGATCGCGAGCTTCATTCGGGCCTGTTCCTTCAAGTGCGTGACCCTCGGCGGCCGATGGTCGGCCGCCGAGGGCATGCGCGGGTCGTGTCACTCAGCGTCGGTGGTCTAGCTGAGGTCAATGCTCAAGGCCTGCACGCTTCGCGCCGTGGAGCCGAAGGCCGGGAGCAGATGCGCGGGAGGATTGTCGTACACGACCAGCGCCTTATCGCCGCCCTCCCCATAGTGCGCGACCAAGCCTTCGGGCACGCCCGGGCCCGGGCACAGGTCCGCGACCCGCTTCACGACTCCCCGGCCAATGCCCTGGTCGCTCTTGCCCGCAGGAACCCATCGCTCGAAATCGACGCCGCCGTGGAGGCGATAGATGCGGAACGGCCCGTCTACGTCCAGGGTCGGGCCGGCGAGGACGAGGAGGTCGCGTCCGTCGCGGCTGAGGTCGCGTATGCCCAATCCGCCGAGGTCGAGTAAGTACTTGCGTACGTTAGTATCGTCCAGGCTGAGCGCGTCCTTCCCCGCCGTCACGGGGACCGCGAGCAGCACGGCCCACCCACGCAGCACGGGCCCGCGTAGGCCGAGGAGCACGTCGCCGCCGTGCACGGCAATCGCCTCGATGTCGAGCCCGTTGTCCTTGCTCGGGATGGGAGGACGGCAGCTATAGGCGTCCACGAACGGCCCGAGATGCTCGTCCTTGGCGATCAGGTCGGTCAACCGGCTGCCGTGATCGCGACCGAGCAGGCTCGCCTCGACCTGCACGCCCTTCTTCAGCTTGCCGCCGTCGATGGTGTAACGAGCCAGGAAGTGACGCTTCGGTTCGACACTCAGCTCCGCCAGTCGGCGGAAGTCCCGGGCCGTGTCATCCCAGAGCATTTTGCCGCCGGTGGCGTCGGCGTCGGTGAACGCGCCGACGGCCGAGTCCTTGATGAGCACACCGCACTTGCCGTCCGCCACCCAGTCACTCGCGTCGTCGTTCGCGACGTATTCCTGCTTGCACTCGACGACATACACCCTCTCGATATCGTCCGGGCTCCACACGCTCCAACTGCGCTTCCGCGTGAGAATGTCGCCACCGAGAACGGCGGTGTCGCCGGAAATCCGCACGGTCTCGGCATTCATGCCGGTCGGCGGCGCGACACCCGCTTTGTCGAACGCCTTCGTGAGCGCTGCAACCAATGCCTGCTCGCTCGCCCGCGACTCGTGGGTGGCCGTGAGCGTGCGTCCCCGGGCCTTGCCGACCTTGCCCTTCCCGACGCGTCGGTCGGCCTTCTTGCGCTTCGAGCTGTGCGATCCCACGATCCAGAGATGCTTGCTATCCCCATCGGTGGAGATATCAAGGCCCTCGATGTCCAACTCGTCCCGAAGATCGACGCCCTCGAGTCCCTTCAAGGGAAATGACTTGTGGCCCGCGAAGTGTCGATCCGCCCTGTCGTAGCTGAGACGCTCGACGGAGGCGGTCTCGTCGGACGCCACCCATAGGTAGTCGCCGTCAGATACGGCTGCCGACAGGTCGGCGTAGACCTGGACGGCGTCGGGCGCCGTGCCGTCCTCGTACGCTTTCCGTAGCGCGCATGGGCTGAACTCCAGATCCACTCTGTCGCCGGGTTGTGCGCAGGCGCGCCATACACACGATGCCAAGGCCAGGAACTGCACTCCTCTTTCCTCCTGTTATCCGCCGCGGCCGGCCCGCCGTAGGCGTGTCCGAGCCGCACGTCACATGGGGCGGCCCATGCGCGGATTGCGCTCCACCTATGTAGACGACACTCGGCTCATGAATCCGCCATGAAAGTGTCGTTAATTACGGCACACTCTACGCGCCGCGGGTCGCCAATACAATTCGGCGACCCGCAGCGCGTGGGGCTCGGGTGCGCTACGGTCGTGATCCCACTGCATGGCGGTGGGGTTCGGCGGACGGCCGCATTCGGTCTCACGATTCTTTGGTCG
>NYZG01000232.1 GCA_002687025.1 Candidatus Poribacteria bacterium | reverse complement strand
GACAACGGGTCGAGGCTGGCGACGATCTCGCTTACCGCGCTGTTCAGCCGACTGCCCGCGGCGGGCTGCAGTCCCGTAAGAAGCGGCGCCTCGGTGTCTACTATCACGGACGTGGTTGCGGCGCCGGTATTGCCCGCCGCGTCGGTGACCGTGAGGGTGATCTCGTAGGATCCATCTGGAGCCGCCGCGCCGGTAACGTCAGCGCCGGCCCACACAGTCGTACCGGACGCCGGGAGAGTCGGCGGAACCGCGATCGCCGGCGCGTTGAGCACGGGGCCGCTGCTCGTCGAGAACTCCGCATCGACCGTGGCCTCGGATACGGCGTACGTCACGGTCACGGAGTCTTGCGACGCGTCGCCATTGGGCGAAACCGCGTCGATATCCAATGAGACGGACGGCGCGAGGGTATCGATTTCGATCTGTACCGTCGCCGTCGTCGCGTTTCCGCTGGTGATGTCGTCGGGGAGCGCGCCAAGCTCTACCTGCGCCACGTAGACGCCATCGTCCGCGACAGCCGAACCCTCCCAGAGCGTCAGGCCGTCCCAATCCGCGCGCGCGGTCACGGAGACGTCGCCAACGCCGAACGCCGGCGTGGGCTGTACGCCCGCGACTCCCAGCCACACCCAGTCGTCGTCCACGTCGAACACGCCGTCGGGAGCGCCGAGGGCCCCGACGCCGTGCGTGTCTATAATGACGCGGAAGTGCCCGGCCCCGTCCGTCTCGAAGACGACGGAGGCCTGTTGCACGGCCGGATTGATACTCGGAACGCCCGTCTCGCCGGTGTCGTCGATGGCGAATGGGCCGTTCGTGAACGACTGCCCGTACGCGGTCACACTCAGAAGGACGGCTGCCACAGCGGCGAGCGGAAGAGCTATTCTCGGAGTCATACGCTGATTATCGCGTCCAATGGAAGGCTTCACCTTGCCCTGCTGACCTCTCATGACGTGGAAAACCTCGGGCCCGGTGGGTACGTGTCGCCGGTTGGGAGCAGACGCGCCGTCTCCTGTCGCGCCGTAACTTAGACGCGACGTGTGTAGGATAGGTTGAGCTTCGCGCCGCACAAGAATCCCACGCGTCGGGGGCGTCACTATCACGCTTCGCGCTGCTCCTGGGAAGGGACCATCAGGGCGGCAGGTGGGTGGGCCAGACGCACCTGGGCCGCGTCGTCAAGTCGCTCGAGTATCTCGCGCAGGTTGCCACACATCGTTGGGGGCTCGACGTCAGGGGCGACCTCAGCCAGCGGCATCATCACGAACGCGCGTTCGTGCATGCGCGGGTGCGGGATCGTGAGGTCGTCGCCACGCAGCGCCTCGTCCTCGAAGAGTAGAAGGTCCAAATCGATTTCGCGCGGCCCCCACCGATGGCGCGACCGTCGTCCCATCTCCGCTTCGATGCCCTTCAGGCGCGCGTGTAACCCATGCGCTGTCGCTCGCACACGCACGCCGACCACGGCGTTGAGGAACCAGTCCTGGTCTGCGTACCCCACCGGTTCGGTTTCATACACCGAGGACGCCACGGTGACGCGACAGCCGTCGCCTTCGAGCATCTCCGTCGCAGCACGCAGATTCGCCAGCCTGTCTCCGACGTTCGACCCAAGACCCACATACGCCATACGTTCCACAGGGCGGCCCATTCACCTACGATGGCGGCTACTGAATTCGGCCGCGTCACCCGTCCTCTACGTCGGCATCCACCGATAGGGTAGCCGAAGGCAGCGCGACCTCAAGCTCGTTCTCGCCCTGGCGCTCGAGTTTCTCCAGGGTCGCGCGCGCCGCATTGCGCGAGGCCTCTCGCTTCGTCCACCCGGAACCCGCCTCTCCCCGGTCCTCGCCGAGGATGGCGACCATCGTGAAATGCGGGGCGTGACTGGGCCCCTCGACGTGCGACACCTCGTAGCGGGGCGCCTCACCGCAAGCGCGTTGCCACCGCTCCTGCAGCGCTGACTTCGGGTTGCCATCACGCGGATCGGCCGGCAGCTGCTCGAATGCCGGCGCCAGCAACGCGTGAGCGACGCGGCCCGCGCTCGCGTAGCTGCCATCACAGTAGACCGCGCCGAGGAGCGCCTCGACGCCGTCCGCAAGCAGCCGTTCCCGTTGAGCGGGTCGGCCATCGCCGTCCGGCACGTCGTGGCGTATGTGCTCATCGAGGCGGAGGGCTCCCGCGAGCTCCGCCAGACTTGCTCGTCCGGCGATCTGGGATCGCCACTGCGTCAGGAGGCCTTCCTGCGCCTCGGGGTATCTCTCGAAGAGGAGCGCGCGGATCGCGAGATCGAGCACGGCATCGCCGAGGAACTCCAGCCGCTCGTTGTTTCCGCGAGTGTGAGCTGTATCGGTTGCGGGAGCGGAGCGATGGCTGAGGGCCAGGCGCAGCCAGTCGCGATCGGAGAAGGTGTACCCCAGCGCGGTCTCAAGCTCAGTCAGGCCCGCGTCGCCGTCCTCGTCGGTGGGCGGCGAGTCAGTCATGCCACCGGCGAGCGATGATGCTGGTGTTGTGGCCGCCGAACCCGAACGCGTTGGACATCGCGTACTCGATGTCCGCGTCGCGGGCGACGTTCGGGACATAGTCGAGGTCGCACACAGGATCGGGCGTATTCAGGTTCACCGTCGGCGGGATGCGCTGACGCTCGATCGCCTGGACGGCGGCGATGAGCTCGATCGCTCCCGCCGCGCCGAGGAGGTGACCCGTCAGCGATTTCGTCGAGCTGATGGCCACGCCCCCCGCGCCATCGCCGAACACGGCCTTGATCGCGTTCGTCTCTGCCACGTCGCCGATCGGCGTGGACGTGCCGTGGGCGTTGATGTAGGAGACATCGGCGGGCGTGATGTTGGCCGCGTCGATCGCGGCCTGCATGGAACGCGCGGCGCCACCGCCATCCTCGGGCGGACTGACGATGTCGAACGAATCCGAGCTCATGCCGAAGCCCACGACTTCGCCGTAGATGCGCGCGTCCCTGTCGCCGGCGTGGGTGAGAGACTCTAAGACCAGCACGCCGGCTCCTTCGCCCATGACGAAGCCGTCGCGGGTGAGGTCGAAGGGGCGGCTGGCGGAGGTCGGTTCATCGTTGCGCGTCGACATCGCCTTCATCGAGCAGAAGCCCGCGAACGACAGCGGCGTGATCGCCGCCTCGGTGCCGCCAGCAAGGATGAAGTCGGCTTCCCCGCGCGATACCACGTGGTACGCCTGGCCGATCGCGTGGTTTCCCGTTGCGCACGCGGTCACCGCGGCAGCGTTGGGCCCCCGCAGGTCGAAGTCGATGGAGATCTTCCCCGGAGCCATGTTGATGATCTCGTGCGGGACAAAGAACGGCGAGACGCGCTTGGGCCCCTTTGTGCGCAGGATCTCGTGCTGCGCCTCGATGATGTCGAGGCCGCCGATGCCCGAGCCGACGATCACCCCGCCGCGATTCGGGTCGAACGACCCGCGCGGCAGCGCGCCGTCCTCGAGCGCAAGTCCCGCGGCGGCGACGGCGTACTGGATGAACGGCGGCAGTCGTCGCGCATCCTTGGCGTCGAGGTAGTCGGCGCCATCGAAGTCCTTCACTTCCGCCGCGATCGTCGTGCGGTAGTCGGTGTTGTCGAACCGCGTGAGCGGGCCGATCCCTGACCGTCCAGATTCCAACGCCGACCAGTAGTCGTCGAGGGAGAACCCGAGCGGGGAGATGATCCCCATTCCGGTGATGACAACTCGTTCCATCGCGTGCCGCCCGTGGTCGTCTGCGTTACGCGCCAGCGTTGGCGTTGACGTAGTCGATTGCGTCTCGCACGGTGCGTATCTTCTCGGCGTCCTCGTCCGGGATCTCGACGCCAAAGGCATCCTCAAACGCCATCACCAACTCGACGGTGTCGAGCGAGTCGGCGCCGAGGTCGTCCATAAACGAGGCCTCGACAGTGACCTGGTCGAGGTCCACGGACAGCTCGCGCGCGACGATTTCACGTACTTTCTCGGACTGATCTGCCATCGAAGCCGTCTCCATTCATCCGACGCTCGCCGTCGAGCGTCTTGTTTACACGTTGACTCGCCGGGCGCCGCGAGCCCTACAGCCGCATTCCACCATCGACCTGTATCACCTGACCGGTCACGTACCTCGCGGCGTCTGACGCCAGGAAGCACGCCGCCGCGGCGACATCCTCCGGCTCGCCAAACGCGCCCAAGGGTATGGCGTCCCGCAAACGGGATTGGTGCTCGTCCTTCAGACCCGAGGTCATATCCGTGGTGATGAACCCCGGCGCGATTGCGTTCACCGTTACGCCGCGTGGCCCCAGCTCTCGCGCGAGCGACTTCGTGACGCCGATGATGCCCGCCTTGGAAGCCGCGTAGTTGGCCTGACCGACGTTCCCCATCAGACCTACCACCGACGAGATGTTGAGAACGCGCCCGCCCCGCTGCTTAAGCATAATACGGGCGGCTGCGCGGGTGAAGTAGAACGGCCCGGTAAGGTTCGTCGCGAGGACATCCTCCCAGTCGTCGTCCTTCATGCGCATCAGCAACGTGTCGCGCGTGATGCCGGCGTTGTTCACCAGGATGTCGAGGCGTCCTAGCGTTTCCACCGTGGACGCTATGGCCGCCTCCGCCGAGGCCGCATCGCGCACATCCACGACCTGGACCAGGGCCTCTCTGCCCAGCTCGCGCACCTCGGCCGCGACCTGATCCAGCGCCGATTCGGTCCGCGCGCACAGAGCGACGTCCGCTCCCTGGGAGGCGAACGCGAGCGCGATCGCGCGACCGATTCCCCGCGAAGCCCCAGTGACGATCGCTACCTTACCTTCGAGCGAGAACATCGACGGCCTCCTCGAATTGCTCGGGCGTGTCGGTGGACAGGACTGTCGCGTCGCGCGCGATGCGACGCACCATCCCGGACAGCGCGCGCCCCGCGCCCACTTCCACAAACACGGTGACGCCGGCGGCGTGCATGTTTCGCACGGTCTCCTCCCAGCGCACAGGATGCGTGACCTGGGTGACGAGGCGTTCGCGGATGCGTTCGGGATCGGACTCCGCCTCGGCGGTGACGTTCGGGTAGAACGCAGCGTCGGGAGCGCGCAGGGCCACGTCCCGCAGCACGTCTGCCATGCCGCGTTCGGCATTCGCCATCAGAGGCGAGTGGAACGCCCCGGACACCGCCAAGGGCACGACGCGTCGCGCCCCGCCGTCGGAAGCGAGGACGCCCAGGCGTTCGACGGCGGCTGCGTCGCCGGTCACGACGATCTGCCCCGGACAGTTGTAATTGGCTACGGAGACCGCCTCATCGCCATGGGCCGCGTGCTCGCACATGTTCGCTAGAGGTTCGGGCTCCAGACCCAAGATGGCGGCCATGGCCCCGGCGCGGCCCGAGTGCGAGTCTTCCATGAGCCGGCCCCGAGCGCGCACCACCTCGAGCGCCCGGCCGAAGTCGACCACGCCCGCCGCCACAAGGGCGGAATGCTCCCCAAGGCTGTGCCCGGCGACGGCGTCGTACCCAACGCCACTCGCGCGCAACAGGGCGAGCGTGGCCGCGGACACCGTGAGCAGCGCGGGCTGCGTGGCGCTGGTCCGCTTGAGGGCATCTTCAGGGCCGTGGAAGCAGGGCTGACGCGCGTCGAAGCCGGCGGAAGCCGCGCAGTCGAACACGGCGCGCGAGGCCTCGTGGTCGTCTAGCCAGGCGCCCATGCCGACGTACTGGGAGCCTTGACCCGGGAAAATCAGCGCCGTCTTGCTCATTGCTGTCACTGTGGGACGGGAGGTGGCGGGCGGCTACAGCTGGATGATGTTCGCGCCCCAGGTCCAGCCGGCGCCGAAGGTGATGAGGAACACCCGGTCTCCGGGGCCTACGCGGCCACGCTCAATGGCCTCGTTGAGCGCGATGATGACGCTGGCCGAAGACGTGTTCCCGTACCGATCGACGTTCACGTAGATGCGTTCCATCTCGATGTCCAGGCGGTCCGAGAAGTTCGCCACGATCCGCATGTTCATCTGGTGAGGGACGAGCAGCTTTATGTCGTCCATCGTCATGTCCGCCTCCGCCAGGACGTCCTTGACGACCTCCGGCATGAGCGTCATTGCGACCTTGAAGAGCTTGCGCCCCTCCATCTTAATGTAGTGCTGCCGATTGGCGACGGTCTCCGCCGTCGCGGGCATGCGCGATCCACCGGCGGGGATGGCCAACAGCTCCGGGTCGGCGTATTGCGACTCGGCGCCGACGGCGCTGTGCAGGATGCCGCCCTCGCTCGGGTCGCCGGCCTGTACCACCGCGGCTCCCGCGCCGTCGCCGAACAGCACGCACGTGGCGCGGTCTGTCCAGTCCACGTGGCGGGTGAGCATCTCCGCCGCGACGAGCAGAATCGTCTTGTGCATCCCGGACCTGATGAGGCCGTTGGCCATATGCAGACCGTACGAGAACCCGCTGCACGCAGCCGCGAGGTCCATCGCGGGGACGCGATGCTCGATACCCAGCGCGCGAGAGATGAGGCACGCCGTCGACGGGAAGATCATGTCGGGCGACACGGTCGAGCACAGAACCAGGTCGACTTCGTCGCGGTCGACGCCGGCGTCTGCCAGCGCGCGTTCCGCCGCGATCGCGCCCAGGTCGGAGCTGGCCTTGTCCGCCTCGGCCATGCGCCGCTCGACGATGCCCACGCGGCTCCGTATCCACTCATCGGACGTGTCTACGAGCTGCTCGAGGTCGTGGTTGGTGACCCGTTTCTCGGGCACGTACGCCCCGGTGCCTCGGATCACCGCATGCCGCTCCGATGCCATCCATCGCCCTCCCGGCGCCCGTATTAGTCGACGTCTACCGAGATGACCGGCTTGTGCCACTTGTGCGCCTTGAAGTATCCGCACTTCGGGCAGGCATGGTGTGGTCGCATGCGGTCGCCGCAGTTGCGGCACGTCACGAGGGCCGGCGCGCGAAGGGCGTGATGCGAGCGGCCCATACGCGTGCGTGATTGGGACTTACGTCGTTTTGGGTGCGCCATCAACCTATCCTAATGAAAACTCGGCAAGCGTCCGTCAGCTGTCGAACAGGCGGTCGAGCTCCTGAGCCAGTGGCGTTCGCGGCTTCTCGTCGTCGATCGGCGCACAGTCGCAGGGGTAGTCGTTCAGGTTCGCCCCGCAGGTCGCACACAGCCCCTTGCAGTCTTCATCGCACACGGGCCACACGGGGATCTCGAGGAGCAGGTACCGCCGGACATCCTCACGAATGTCTATAATACCTCCCTCGTAATAACCAAGTCCAACCTCCTCCTCGCCCTCGAGGTAGTCGGGACGCTGGTCCTCAGGGCGGTACATTACGTGCATGTCGGCAGCGACCGAGTCGGCCACGTCGACGAGGCACCGGCCGCACGG
>NYZG01000231.1 GCA_002687025.1 Candidatus Poribacteria bacterium | reverse complement strand
CGAGCCAGTATCGGCTCATGTGCTCGCCGTATTGCGGGGTTGCGAGCAGTCGGTCGATCACCTTCTCGTACGCGTCTGGGGCCGTGTCGTCCAGGAACGCGCGGACCTCCTCGCGGGTCGGTGGCAGCCCCGTCAGGTCCAGTGAGACGCGACGAATGAGCGTTCTCTTGTCGGCTTGTTTCGCGTGGCTCAGGCCCTCCGCGTCCAGGCGGGCGAGCACGAATCGGTCGAAGTCGCTGTGGGCCCACGCCTCGTCGCTGACCGCGGGCGGGTCGGGCCGTGTGACGGGTGTGAACGCCCAGTGTTCCTCCCACGTCGCTCCCTGCTCGATCCACCGCCGGAGCGTCGATATCTCCTCCGGGGTCAACGGATTCTTGCCGGGCGGCATGCGGACGTCGTCGTCCTCGGCGGTGACGCGGTCGATGATAAGGCTGTCTTCGACGCTGCCGGGCACGATGACCGCGTAACCGTCACGGTCCAGGAACGCGCTCTCGCGGTCGTCGAGACGCAGGTCGCCTTTGCGCGCTTCGGCGTCGTGTCCGTGGCAGACGAAGCAGTTCGACGAGAGGATGGGGCGCACGTCGCGCGAGAAGTCGATCTCGGCGGAGGGAGACTCCGCGACCGCCGCTCGCGCGATGCCGCCGGCGCAGATCAGCGCCGCTGCCGCACAGACGAGCGCAACTGTCGCCGGCTGCGCCCACGGCGCCCGGCTGTTCCCCCTGGCGTACGTCACCATATGACGACACTCCTCCTTTGTGGCCGGCGGTCGCTCGCCCTTCCGGCGCCACCTCCCCCAAGGTGGGCCGCGATCCCGTGGATACGCGCGACGGGCAGCCGGCGGATTATGCCCAACGCTGAACGCCCACGCAACGACGCGGCGCGCGATGCCGACGGCGGGGCGCCGGGCCGTGTCGCAGAGCGCCCTTGCTGCCATCCCCGCCCGCTACCAGGAAGGGCTGCGTCACGGCCTACGCCTGGCGGAGACGTCGGATGCCGCAGCGGGACGACGACCCAACTCAGCTTGAGATCGCCCACGTCCTGTTCATGAACCTGGTGGGCTATTCGCGCCTGCTGCTCGAGGAGCAGCACGCGTGGATCGACGCCCTCTAACGAATCGTGCAGGAGGCGGAGACGTTCCGGGCCGCCGTCGAGGGAGGTGTCGCGATCGCACACCCCGCCGGAGACGGCATGGCGCTCGCGTTCCTCCACGACCCATCGGCGCCCGCTCGGTGCGCGCAGGAGGTCGCTGAGGCCGCGCACGTCAGCGACCTGCCGTTGTGGATGGGCATCCATACCGGACCGGTGTATTGCGCCGAGGACGTCAACGCTGCCGAGAACGTGCGTGGGCCCGCCATCAATCTCGCTCAGCGCGTGATGGATTGCGGGTCAGCTGGGTCGACCCTCCTGTCGTACGCGACGGCCGACCTGCTGACCCCGTTACGCGAGTGGTCGGCCAGGCTGCGGGAAATCGGCGAAGTCGAGATGAAGCACGGCATCCGCGTGGCCGTGCACGCGCTCACGGACGATGCCGGCGCCGTGGCGGACGGCGTGGCGTCGGCGCCGTGCACGGGTCTGCTGCCTCGCGACACGACCGGGCGCCACGACCTCCCCGGGTATCTCACGAGCTTCATCGGCCGCGAGAGAGAAGTCGGAGATATCCGCGCGCAGGTTGCTGGGGCACGGCTCACGACGTTGACAGGGCCAGGCGGCACGGGGAGGACGCGGTTGAGCGTCGAAGTCGCCCGGGGAATCGCTGGGTCGTTCGCCGACTGCCCATGGATGGTGGACCTCGCGGCAATCGCCTCCCCCGGAGCTCGTCCCGGCCGCGCTGGCCGCTGCCCTGGATGTGCGGGACGCTGGCGAACGCCCACTGACGGAGACGCTCTGCGGTTGTCTCGCACGGCAGACGACGCTCCTCACTATCGACAACTGCGAACGCGTCATCGAGGCCGCCGCGGAACTGATCGGGACGCTCCTCCACGCCCGCTCCGGCGTGACGGTTCTGGTGACGAGCCGGGAGCCGCTGGCGATCATGGGCGGCTCGCCCGTTGCAGATCGCCCGTGATGAGGATATGGAGACGCCGATTTCGGTCGACGCTTCGGAGGCCGCGCGGCTGTTCGCGGACCGCGCGCGGGCGGCGAATCCTCGGCTCGCCCTCGTCGATGTCGGCGAGTGATCGCCCAGAATTCACGCCCTGGCGCCGATGGTCCGCGCGCCCTTGCAGTAGGGATCGCCGCCATATTGGGCTGTGCTGACGTCGTCCTGACGCAGCACACGTTCCTCAACGGCACGTACCGCGTGAATGACTCGACAGTGCAGCTCATCCATGGCGAGTACCGAGAGACCCCCGATGCCGTTGGCGAGAAGGCCGGCGCCGCAGCCGCGGAAGGGCCCAAGGTCGACGACGCGCCGGGGCGGGTCGTTCGCCTTTATGACGTCGTCGCGTTGGGTGATCTCGATGGAGACGACCAGCAAGACGCCGCTGCGATCCTCATCGACGATTCGGGTCCCGATGGCGTTACGTGCCATCTCGCCGCTCTCGTCCGTCGCCATGATCACTGCGAAAGCGTCGCCACAGTTGCGTTGCGGCACGGCGCCCAGGTGACGCACCTGTGCATCAACGACGCGACACACATGATAGAGGCGTGATCGCGGGCCACACATGGGCGACGCGTGGGGAGAGTCGAGCGTGGTTGTAGGCGCGGGATGCCTACTGTTGGGCGGCATGTTGTCCCCGGCGCCGCTGATGCCGCACGGCGCCCTTCCACGAGCAGGATCGAAGTGGTGAGCGCGCGCCTGCCGCGAGGGACGAATGGACGCCAGCAGGACGCGCCCATGGGCCGACTGACATGGTCACCTGCCGCGCCGCCGGGCGAGTAACGCCACCCCACGCCTGCCCATGACACGCACACGACTTTGGCCCGCGGTCCACCGGGGTCGAGCGAATCGCGGAATCTTGTCGTGGCGTGACCCATAGCCGATGATTGCGCGACAGTCGACCCATTGACCCAGCCTCGCCACCAACCGAGAGGCGCCGCCATGCCGCGCACCAGTCTCATCGAGTTCGGGTGGGACGAACCCGACCCCGCGCTCATGAAGAGCCACGTCACGCAGATGCGCGCGACGCCCTTCGACGGCTGCGTCTTTCATCCAACGGCCGCGCACGACGACCCGCCACCGAACTTCACCTGGCAGTGCTGGAGCCGCGTGCGATACGAGCGCGCGGCGTTCGACGACAACGTCGCGGACCTCATCGCGGCCCGCGAAGCCGGCGGGCTCGATGCGAACTTCCTACGCTTCAACACGACGCCCGCCGACATCGACTGGTTCGACGACTTCTCCGCAGTGCTGCACAACGCCGAGGTCGCTGCCGATGTCGCGCGCGAGGGCCGGTGCGCGGGCATCCTTTTCGATATCGAGCAGTACAACGCGCAGCTCTTCGACTACTCGGCCCTCGGGGAGTCCACCGGGCGACCGTGGGACGCCTACGCGGCTCAGGCGCGCATCCGCGGGGCTGAGGTGATGGCGGCGTTCCAGCGCGGCTTCCCGGGCCTCGCGGTGTTCCTGACCTTCGGCTACTGCCTGCCGTGGAACCAGATGACGCGGCGAAACGCGCCACTCGACGCCGTGCCATACGGTCTGCTGGCGCCATTCCTCGATGGCATGGTCGACGCCTGCGACGGCGGCGCGACACTCATCGACGGCCACGAGTCGTCCTACGCCTATCGCGAGCCGCAGCAGTTCGACGACGCGCGACGCAGGCTGGAGACGGACGTGCTCGCCATCGTCGGCGACTCGGCGCGGTACGCGGAGGTCTTCCGAGTCGCGTTCGGGCTGTGGCTGGACTGCGACTGGCGCGACAACGGTTGGGATGTCGATGACTTCGCGAACAACCACCATCAGCCGAAGCAGTTCGGCGCCTGCCTGCGCCGTGCGCTCGACCTCGCCGACGACTATGTGTGGATCTACACTGAGTCGCCGCGTTGGTGGTCCGAAGACGGCCCCGTGAAGCTGCCAGCCGCCTACGTGGACGCGATCGCGGACGCCGTGGCGAGCCACCGGACTTGAGCGCGCCGTGGCGGTACGAGGACGCCGGTCGCCGCGATCTCCGGTTCGACCTGTTGCGCGGGTACGCGCTGTTCGCGATGACGGTGGACCATCTGGACACGGGGCCGTCGTGGTTCTACGCCGTCAGCGGCCGCGCGGAGTTCTACACCTCGGCGGCCGAGGGCTTCTATTTCATCTCGGGCGTCGTGTTGGGGATCATCTCCGCGCGCCGCGAGTTGGGCGAAGCGACGCGCTCGATCATGCGTCGCGCTTGGCAGCTCTACCTCACCGTGTTGGGTATCTCGCTGGGCTTTGCCGCGTACGGCGCCCTGACGCAGGCGGCGATGTGGGGCCGGCCACCCGACGAGTGGTCGTCCGAGAGCGCGGCGCATTTCGTCGCCGCGGTGATGCTGCTCCGCGAGACGTTCCATGACGCGCAGATCATCGCACTGTATGTCGTCACGATGCTGGCCGTGCCGCTCGCGGTGTGGGCGTGCCACGCGGGGCGAGGATGGCTCGTGCTCATCGTTTCCGCGGTGGTGTACCTGGGAGGCGTGTTCTTCCGGGAGCTCACGGAGTTGCCGTTCGCCGTCGAGTTCCACCCCGCGACGTGGCAGACGATGTTCTTCGGCGGCCTCGTGCTCGGATTCCACAAGGACCGTGTGCGGGCGTGGGTCGCCGCCGTTCCGCGGCCCGTGCGGATCGCGGTCGTGTCCGCGCTGTTCGGCGCGGGCCTCTTCTTCATGTGGGTCCACGCGACTGAATACGCCGTGATGCCCGAACTTCCCGAGCGCCTCGGAGAACGCGGTCACCTGCTGAGCCTGCTCCGCCTCGCGTTCATCGCTCTCTACTTCGCGGTGTTCTTCCTGATCGTGCACCTGCTGTGGCGCCCTCTCCGTCGCGCGCTCGGGTGGTTCCTGCTGCCGCTCGGGCAGAACTCCCTGTGGACGTTCACGGTGCATCTCGCCCTCCTGGATGTCGCGATGAACGTCCCCGTTTTCCGGGGTACGGACAGCATCTGGCTTGGGACGTTCTGGCATGTCGTGATCCTGTCGATCCTGTGGGCCACGGTGAAGCTGCGGGGCGGTCGCGGGCCCGAGTTTCGACGCCGGCGCATGTGGGTCGCGGCCTCGCTGGTCGCCGCGTTCGTGCTCGTCGTCACGCCCTTCGCCGGCGGCGAGCGACACGAGGGTCGCGAACGCGAAGAGTGGTGGGAGGAGTACCACGAGCGCGGATGGCGCCGATGGACCGCCCACGCGGATATGGAGCCGGAAGAGGCCGAGGAACGTCTCGCAGACCCACACGGGGAGTTCATATACGGGGCCGATGGCGTCCACCTGGAGGCGTTCGACGACCCCGAGGGGAGTCGGTTCGAGCTGGTCATCCACGGCGAGTTCATGGGGATGCATCCCCTCGGCCCGCCGGATAAGGACGGCATCCGCCGCGCGGAGCATGAGGTCCGTGGTCGGCTGCTGCGTGTGGAGATTCTGCGCGGACGTTGGGCGACGATCGACTTGCTGCCAACCCACAGCGACTAGGGGCCGGTCGCCCGCGTGCGAACAGGACTGCGCCCTGTTACCCTACAACAAGACGTCCCACGCGTTGGTGTGCGCCCGGCGCGGCACGGGCCGCCTCTACCGCGAAGGAGCTCGTGGATGGCCTTGCTAGTCCGTCGGTGGGGCGCCCTCCTGTGCGCGGCGCTGTTCGTGCACTTCGCCGCCGTGCACGCCGAAGCGCAGACACTACAATGGGAAGCTACGAGCGGCCCCCGCGGAGGGGGCATATCGAAGCTCCGGCAGACGGAGGGCGGTACTCTCTTTGCCACTGGTGGCGCGGGTACGTTCCGATCCACGGACGGCGCCGAGACGTGGACGCTTGTGGATCGCGGCGCGCGCGCGCCCGACGTAACCCTCGATGGCATGCACTTCTCCGGCCTGAACGACACCGTTCTCTTCAGTTCCGACGACGACGGTCTCACCTGGGTCAGAACCGGCTACGGCTTGGGTCGGATCGGCAGTCTTGCGACCTCGCGAGGCAGGCTCCTCGTCGCCTCCGCGGGACTCACCGGGATGCTAGTGTCGACCGATTACGGGTTCAGTTGGGCGCGGGCGCCGGGACTCGACGCGCAGATCGCATCGGAGGGCATCCTTGTCCGCGCCGGCGTGACCTATGTAGCGGGGTGGCGGGAGGATGTCGGAAACGCACTATGGCAGTCCTACGACGGCGGGGCCTCGTGGGAGGCGCGGCGCCACGTCGGACGCATGCGCCATCTGAGCATGCATGACGGAGCCCTGTACGCGTTCAGCGACGGCCACGTCCGCCGCTCCTCGGACGGCTGGGCGACGTGGGAGACGTTCTATTTCAACTACACGTACGGCGGCCCCAACGGTGTCGCCGTGGTGCAGGACACCCTCTTCGTTGCCACGAGTCGGAAGGGGTTGCGGCGCGCAATCGCAAGCAGGGACGCCCCCCGAGTAGGGCCAGGCATTGGTGACAGTGTCCCCACGCTTCTGGCGTACGGAAACGACCTGCTCGTCGGCGCGGATAACGGGCTGTGGCGGACCACGGATGTCGGGGAGACCTGGGGCAGGATTCGTGTTGCCGCGGCGCAGGTGCACAGCCTCGTTGGAGCGGGTTCCGCAGTGTACGCCACCACGGGCGACGGCCTCTCTCGCTCGACGTCGCAAGGGGATGCCTGGACGTCGCGCGGAGCCCAAGTTGGCAGCGGAGTGCGCGACATCCTGGCCGCCGACGGCGCCACGCTGTACGCGGCGACGTCGGTGGACGAGTTGCTGGTGTCGACCGACGAGGGTTCGACGTGGGCCGAGGCGCCGGTGATCGACAAGGCTTCGTGCGTCCTGTTGGATGCCCCGAACCTCGTGCTCGTAGGCGCCGACGCCATACACAGGTCAGGGGACGGCGGACAGGCCTGGTCCACGGTGGGGCTGTGGGGAAGTGCCGTGCGCGCCTTGGCCGCGGCGGGGACGGGATACGTCGCCGCCGCCTCGACCGGCGTACACATGTCGAACGCCGACGGCACGCTGTGGCGTCCGACCGGGCTTCGGGAAATCAGCGTCCGTGACGTTCACTACGACGCGGGCGTACTGTGGGCAGTCGCGAATAGCACTGTGTTTCGTTCCGCGGACGCCGGGGAGACATGGGCACGACTCCCGCTAGGAGGCGCGGGCGTGACCATCGCGGACATCACGGGCGCGCACGGGTACTTGTACGCTGCTACGTCCGACGGCGTGTTCGATTCGATCGACCTTGGGAACTCGTGGCGCCGGGCCGAGGACGGCATTCCCGACGCAAGCGTCACGGAACTCCTCGCGCACAACGGCGTCCTGTACGCGGCCGTCAAGTACCTGGGTGTCTACCGAACCGCGATCCCCGACCCCATCGCAACGCCAACCCTCACCATACTGTCCCCCGCGCCCGAGCAGGTGGTCGCCGGAGAGGCCGGCCAGACGGAGATTCGGGTCGCTTCCCCGACAGGCGCGACCCGTTGGCACTGGCGGTTGGACACGCCGTTCGCCTCAACCGGGGCAGCGGGCGGCGCGGCGGGCGCGACCACGGGCGTCGATGTCGTGAACGGCCTCGGGCAGGGCACGCACACGGTCTTCGTCACGCTGGTGGACTCCTCGGGAAACGTGCTCGACCCCGCCGCGCAGGATTCCGTCACGTTCCACGTCGCCGACGACTCCATTGCCCCCGACCTGCCGCAGCGCGTTCGCCATGCGTACGAGATGCCTCGGGGCCTGAGCCTGTTCAGCCCCGTCCTCGACGGAGACCGCATCCGTACCGCGGACGTGTCGCTCGACCTTCCATCCACCGACGGCCTCCACGCGTCGCACCTGGCGGCGATCGGTTCCACGGTCATCGTGGACCTCGGCGAGGACGGCTTCCGCACGGCGATCGCGCGCGGCGGACGCATCCTCTACGGCGCCGACTTCCCGCTGTCGGGCGAGCGTGGCTACGTGGTGAACTTCCGGGCCCCGCTGACCTTCACGTTGGAGGGAGAGCCGTACGGCACGCCGATCATATCCGACGCCGTCGCGTCGGCTCCGGGCGTTGCGACCGATGCGCTGTGGGCGTTCGCCGTCGGCGTGCGGATCGCGGAACCGATCCGGGACGCAAGCGGACTTCGCGCGCGTGTGCGCAACGTCCGAACCGGCGACGAGCGCACGGCCCTCGTTGGCCGGGACGGCGTAGCCGTGGTCGCGTTCGTCGACGTGGGTCGCGGGCCGATCGTGGCGCTGGGCGACACGCTCGCGATAGACATCCTTGCGCCCGACGGGTGGACGCTGGGCACGGGCATGACGGCGCGGGTGTCGGCGGCCCTGCTGGCCGATGCGCACGCCGTCGCCGACGTCAGCGTGACGCCGCGTCGGACGGCGCTGCTCCCGAACTACCCGAACCCGTTCAACCCGGAGACCTGGTTGCCGTTCGAGCTCGCCGAGGCCGGGGACGTCACGCTGACGCTCTACGACGCAAACGGCCGCCGCATCCGCGCCATCGCCCTCGGCCGCCGGCAGGCCGGATACCACGGAGCCGGCTCAGGAGCGGCCAGATGGGACGGGCGCAACGAGCAGGGCGAGGCGGTCGCCAGCGGCGCGTACGTCGCGGAGTTGCGCGTCGGCGCCGCGCGCTCTGCGCGACGCATCCTGCTCCTCCGGTAGACGATCAGCGCCCGACCCAGGGGAATCTCAGCGCGTCGATCCGCGCCTTCATCTCGTCGGACTTCGCGTCCTCGTGCTGGTACGTCGGGTGCGGCCTGCCCATCACCCACGGCCATACGTCGGGGTCCGGCGACGCGCACGGCCACAGCTTCGGGAACAGGGCGCGGAACAGTGACGCCTCCGGCTCCGGCAGCGTGAGCGCCCGCATGTCCAGGTCCGCGTCGTCGGGCGTGTGGCCGTCGCTGCGGTCCCACGGGATCGGCCCCATGCGCAGGACATCGTCGCCCGCGTAGTAGCCCATATAGAGGCGAGTCGCGACCCATCTGGGGAGAGCGCGATGCGTCGACTGCCCCTCTGCCGTGACGGAGACGCGACCGGCCTGCACGTCGAAAGCCACCGTCTCGTCGCCCACGCCGAGGGACATCGCGGCCGTCAGGTCTGTCGCGCCGGACGCGCGCAGCCGGGACTCGAATTCGTCACGCAGGTCACGCGTGAGGCCGGGGAAGTCGATGACGGCGACCAGCTCCGAGTCGAGGCCCGGGAGGTCGCACGGCCCGCGCAGCGTGTAGGTTCCGCCGAGGGCGAGCGCGGTCTGCGCGACCAGCGTCCTGTGCGACTCCATGAGATGCACGTGCGTCTCACCGGCCTCCCGCGCGATCTCGCCAGCGATGCACAACGCCGCCAGGGCGCCGTCCCGCGTCACGGCGTGGATGTCGTTCACGTAGCCGAAGTCCGTGCCGTATTCGCGCGCCTTCGCGGGGCCGTTCCGATCTACGTGGAAGTACCCCACGGGCGTTCCGCCCAACTCCGCGACGTACAGCGCCCCGCCGCCCATGAACGCCTGGTTCCAGGTAGCGTCCGGGCTGTCTCCGAGCTCGCGGCGCATGGCCAGGGCTTCCTGCGCGTCGACGACCTCGCGGACAGTGGCGTCGGTCCGTGCTTCCGCCGCCACGTCAGACGGCAGGCTCGCGACCGGGTAGTGGAAGCAGGGGACGAAGCCGCAGAAAGCGTGGTCGTATAGCGACCCGTGGACCATCGCCATGCGGCATCCCGCCTCGCGCGCCAGCCGAAAATGCCCGCGGAATCCGCGTACGAACGCTGGGTCGGGTACGCCCTCTGCCTCGCCCGCGATTCCGGCGCTACTGCCCGCCACCTTGATGACGGCCGAGCCGATGCCCCGCGTCCCCTCGCCGATCTGTCCCGCGCTCGATACGGCCCCCGCCTCCTCGACGACGAAGAGCCCTAGTCTGCGGGCGTCCGCCACGGAACGGGTCGAGCCGTTCATGAGTTCGTCGTAGCACTTCAAGTCCGCATCCGTCGCGACGGCGCGGACGACGGTGTCCGCGAAGTTGTCCGGGAGTGGGCGTGTCCGTAGCGTGTCGGCCACCATGTCGGCCATCCTTTCCCTCAGCCGTTTCCTCGCGTCGTGCAGACGCCGCTTCACTGTGCCCTCGGGCACTTCGAGGAACTCCGCGATTTCGCGATGCGAGTACCCGTCGATGTAGAAGAGCGTGGTCGTGGCCCGGAGATGCTCGGACAGCGCGCTCAGTTCGCGCAGCACGCGGGCGTGCGTCTCGTTGCGCTCCAGCTCCTCCTGGGCGCTCATGTCGCCCGAAGGCCGGTCGGCGAGACGCTCCGGGCCTTCGAGCTCCGGGCCGGCCCGACGGAGCGTCCGGTCGCAATGCTTGTACACGATGCGTCGGAACCATCCCGGGAAGGCCGATGGCTCGCGCAGTTGGGGCAGGCGGGCGTGCGCGTCGATGAACGCCTCTTGCGCGGCGTCCTCGGCGGCGTGGAAGTCCCGCAGGATGGAGTACGCGTAGCCGTATGCCATCGCCTGGAACCGGTGGACGATCTCGCCGAACGCCCGCGCGTCTCCCGCGTCCGTATCGCTGATGAGCTGCCGAATGTCCCGCATCTGTTCTCCATGAGTGGGCGCTGTAAAGACCCATCATGGGATGCAAAAGGGGCACGTGATCGGTGGAGTCTCGGTGCGAGCGCGCCCCGTGGGTTACGCCTCGGGCTGCCGGTCGAACGGCAGATTCATCATGCCGATGACGCTCGTCGGGTGGCTTTCGCGCGAGATAGTCGTCGGTTCGCCATCCTTCGCGGGTCGGAATCGCGCGACCCGTTCGAACGGCGCCTGTAGAGGGATGATCCCGAAATCCTCGGTCTGCGCGCGACGCAACGCGCGTTGCGCGCCGTCTCGGATCATCTCGCGGGCGCGTTCGGGTTGAACGTGGACCGCGGCCGCGTTTCGGTGCTCGTACTGCGCGGTCGTCATCTCGTCGCCGCTGCCCGGCCGCAGGCCGCGCTTGACGGCGACCGTCTCGATCCCGGCCACGAGCGCCTGCGCTTCCACCGTGAACGCGAGGCCGCCGGCGCCGAAGATCGTCCGCAGACCCAACTCGCTTGCGCACATCGCGAGCTGCCCGAATTCCCCGATCGACACGCCGTTGACCGACAGGTCGATGTAGTTCAGCCCCTGCGTGTGGGCCAGATGCGCGAACTCCGTGCCCGCCTTGGCGTGCTGCCCGACAAACGCGAGGTAGTCGTAGTCGCCCCCATCGTCGAGGCCGAGTGGCCATCCTTGCGGCCATCCGCGCCGCATGTCGGCCCGCCGGTCCAGCAGCTCTATCTCGATCGCCCCTCGACCGTGGCCGTCCGCGACCATGAACTCCGTCGCGCCGGCCGCGGCGAATCCCTCGATGGCGGCGTTCACCTCGAGCGTCAGGAGGCGCGTCGCTTGCTCGTAGCACCGTCCGTCCGGGACGCACCAGTCCGGGAAGTCTCGCACCCCGGCCACGGATTCCAAATCGGTCATAATATAGATGTGCATGGACGGCCTCCACGTCTGGTGTCCGGGATCGAAGCGCGCCCATTATACACACGATGCGTCGCTAGTGCGCGAGCGTCTCCGGCGGCCGAAACGACGACGCATCGGCGCGTCGCCAGTGCCGGTCCAGCGACTCCGGGCACGGCTCCGACAGGAGCGAGCCCGGATCGACGAAGTCGTAAATCTCCGCGAACGTCTTGATCTCAGTCGCGCTGACGCGCCGGGCCACGTGCCACGGCGTGAGATCGCTCGGGTGCGAAAGGCCGGCCGCCCCGAGCAACTCCATCATGCTCTCGACCGTGGCGGCCTGATAGCTCGCCACGCGCTCCGACTTGTCGCCTGGGTCCAGCGCGCGGCAGAGCGACGCGTCCTGCGTCGCGACGCCCACGGGGCAGTGGTTCGTGTTGCACTTCAGCGCCTGGATGCACCCCACGGCGAACATCATCGCGCGCGCCGAGTTGCACAGATCCGCGCCCAGGGCCAGTAACCGCGCGATGTGGTACCCCGTCGAGATGCGCCCCGCCGCGATGATCCGCACGCGCTCCCTCGCGTCGATACCGACCAATGCGTTGCGCACGAGCAGCAAGCCGTCGACCATCGGCATCCCAACGGAGTTCGAGAACTCCACCGGCGCGGCTCCGGTGCCTCCCTCGGCGCCGTCGACGGTCACGAAGTCGGGGTAGATGCCGGTCTCCAGCATCGCCTTGAAAAGCGACAACAGCTCCCGTCGGTGTCCCACGCACAGCTTGAACCCGATCGGCTTTCCGTCCGAGAGCTCACGCAGTCGGCCGATGAACTCCATCATCTCGATGGGACTCGAAAACGCCGTGTGCGCAGGTGGCGAGATGACGTCGCGACCCATCGGGACGCCGCGTATCTCGGCGATCTCGGGTGTCACCTTCGCGGCGGGGAGTATCCCGCCGTGTCCCGGCTTCGCGCCCTGTGAGAGCTTGATCTCGATCATCCTCACCGTCGGCGTGGCGGCGCGGTCGCGGAACCGATCCGGGCAGAACGCGCCATCGTCCGTGCGACACCCGAAGTAACCCGTGCCGACCTGCCACACGAGATCGCCGCCGTGTTCCAGGTGGTACGGGCTGATCCCGCCTTCGCCGGTGTTGTGATAGAAGCCGCCCAACTGCGCGCCACGGTTGAGGGCCAATACCGCGTTGCGGCTGAGCGCGCCGAAGCTCATCGCCGAGACGTTCAGGAACGCCGCGGAATACGGCTGAGAGCAGTCCGGCCCGCCCACCGTCACGCGCGGCGTCCCGGGTGGCGGAACCTTCGCTGCCATCGAGTGCATGATCCACTCGTAGCCCACGCGGTACACCGGCCGCCGCGTGCCGAACGGTATCGTGTCCACCGTGCCCTTGGCGCGCGTGTAGACGACGGTGCGCTTCTCGCGGCCGTACGGCGCTTCGTCGGCATCGGACTCGATGAAATACTGCCGTATCTCCGGGCGGATCTTCTCCAGCAGGTAGCGGAAGTTGCCGATGACCGGGAAGTTGCGCCGGATCGTGTGACGCTTCTGCGTGATGTCGGCCACCCCGAGCGCCACCAGCGGCACGACGACCACGTATCCCCAGAGGCACCACCTGTGCAGGAGGTACCCCAGCGCGCCTGTGAGCAGCACCGCGCCGGCGCTGACGACGTAGAACGTGGGTCGCAAGCTGTGTTGGATGCGCAACGATGCGAGCCCGAGATACGTGACCACTGCCCCGAGGGCGCCCACGGCGATCATCGACGCGACGCCGACCAGATAGGTCGGTAGACTGAGCCCTTGTAGCATCTTGCTTTCCCGCCTGGTGACCGAGGTCGGCCGACACTGCCGCGCCCCACCCATTCTACGGGATATGTCGCCCTCGTGCGTCGGGGTGGCTCCGACGGTGTCGCCAGGCGCGAGGTCGGGTGAGTGGGCAGCCGGCGAACCGCGGGCGCTGCGCGCGTCCCCCCGCGGCGACTATACTCTCGTCCCGAGGCGTCTGCGATGGGCGCCATTGCGACTGTTCGCCGGGATCATCGTGGAGAGACCGACCATGCCGTACTTCGAGGGGTTCGACGACGCCACGCGTGAACGCATCGCTCAGGACCTGATCGCCGCGGCGTGCGCTGAATTCGGCTTGCGGATGATCGAGGCGGAATTCGTGGCCCACTCGGAGAACGTCGTCTACCGCGTGACCGCGCAGCGGGACGGGGCGTTCCACGAATACGCGCTCCGCATCAGCGGCCCCACGCGGTACACCACGCCGCAGCTCGAAGCCGAATGCCGATGGATCGCGGCCATCGGCCGCGAGACGTCGGTTGCCGCGCCGGAGCCCGTTGCCACGCCCGACGGCAGCCGCGTTGTCGAGGTCGCCGTGCCGGAGCTGCCCGCGCCGCGCCGGTGCGCGATGTTCCCCTGGCTACGCGGCGAGAAGACCGATCCGCCGCGACCGGAGCATCTGCGCGCTCTCGGGGTGGTCACAGCGGCTCTGCACAACCACGCCGACACGTACGGCCGCGAAGCGCACACAGACCGCCCCGCCGCGGACTGGGCGTCGCTGCTAGCGCCCTTCGCACGTGGGGAGCTCATCGCGGCGTGGGAGGGCTACACGGGGCCCGTCGTCACGGACGAGGAACGGCTCGTTTACATGCAGGCGGCGAAGCGGCTCGGGGAGGCCATCGGGCGCATCCCCACCGATAGGGATCACGGCCTGATACACGCCGACCTGCATCTGTGGAACGTCGTGTACCACGACGGGACGCCATGCCCAATCGACTTCGACGACTGCCACTTCGCGCCGTACATGACCGATGTTGCCACGACACTGTGGCATCACGCCAACGACCCGCAATCGCCCGCGCTGCGCGACGCCTACATCGAGGGCTACCGAACGACGCGGCCGACTCCGAGCGATTGGGAAAGCCAGGTCGCGGTCTTCATGGCGGCGCGTTGCTTCTCGATGATGGACTGGATACTGGGGTGGCGACGCGAGGACCACATGGGCTCGGGGTCGCAGGCCGCGTCGAACTTCGTCCCGCAGTTGCGCGCGTACCTCGACACGGACGGCTGAGCGGACGCGGGTCGAGTGTCCGTCACCGCTGGCGCCCTTCGAGCCGGACGTAGCGTGGCGACGCAGCAGAACAGGGGAAAGGGGACGGTCGACCATGCCGCGCTTCGAGGAGTTCGACGAAGCCACGTGTGAGCGCATGGAGCACGGACTAATCGTGGCGGCGTGCGACGAATTCGGCGTACAGATGCTCGACGCCGAATTGGTGGGACACTCCATGAACGCCGTCTACCGTGTGACCGGAGCACGCGACGGCGAACGTCGCGAGTACGCGTTCCGCATCAGCGACCCCGCGCGCTACTCGACAGCGGAAATCGAGGCCGAGTGCCGATGGATCGGCGCCATCAACCGCGAGACTTGCGTGACCTCGCCCGAGCCCGCCCGCACGTCCGATGGCCGGCACGTTGTCGAGATCGCGCTGCCCGGTCTGCCCATACCACGCCGGTGCGCGCTATTCGCCTGGCTCCGCGGTGAGCAGATCGACGAGCCGCAGCCGGAGCACATGCGGCGGCTGGGCGCGATGACAGCAGAACTCCACAATCACGCCGACACGTACTCGCCCGCGGAGGGGATCGGCAGGTCACATGTCGACTGGCCGCGCATGCTGGCGCGGTTTGTCCGGGGTGACCTCTCGGTGACGTGGGAAGGTCACGCCGCCGCAGCGGCGACCGAGGATCAGCGGCAGGTGTTCATGGATGCCGCGTCGAGACTCACCCAAGCCATCGGCGAGATCCCCGTCGATCGCGACTACGGGCTGATTCACGCTGACCTGCATCTGCACAACGTGCTGTATCAGGACGGAGAGCCGCGCCCGATCGACTTCGACGACTGTCTGCTCGCGTCGTACATGACCGACCTCGCGACGACACTATGGTACTTCCGGACCGACGAGCAGTATCCGGCCCTCCGGCAGGCGTGCATCGCCGGGTATGAAGCGCGGCGCGACCTCCCGGCCGACTGGCAGAGACAGGTGTCCGTCTTCACGACGGCGCGGTACTTCTCGATGCTGGACTGGGTACTTGGCTGGCCCCGCGAAGATCACATGTGGTCGGGATCGCAGGCCGTCTCGCGCTACGCCGAGCGTCTCCGCCTCTATCTCGACTCACCTGACTGAACGGGTCGACCTCCCGCGCCGCGACCCCAGATGAGGACGTAGCGCGACACGCCGCGTATCGGACCACGGGCCGAGTCCGCCTCCATGCGGACCATGCCCTCCCGCCAGGACGCCTCGGATATCAGGTGCAGACACGAGAACGCCTTGGCGCGGTAGGGGGCCATATCGCCGACCTCGTAGGCCATTTCCACGGCATCGACCGCGATGTCAGCGAGCCCTACGGCCTCCATCTCGCGCACCAGGCGGGACACCGGCGGATAGCGGCGTAAGTCGGCCTCGATGGTGTCCGGGAAGTACGTCGCCAGCGGCTCGCGCGCGCGGATGATCTCCTCTGAGTCGGTGACGGTGCACGCGCGGCCGTCGGGGCCGAGAAGCGGGCGCAACTCTCGGTTGTAGCTCCTGGTGTCCGGGACGTGGTGGATCACGTCCACGGAAAACGCGAGATCGAAGCTGCCCGAACGGAACGGCAACTGTCCGGCGGCGCCCTGGCACAGCCGGACATCCGACGCGCCGGCCGTGGGCTGCGCCAGCATTCCAATCGAGGGGTCCATGCCCACGCATGGCGCGCCCGTCGTCGCGGCTATCGCGCGGGCGTAGTTGGCCGTCCCGCAGCCGATTTCCAACACGCGCGCCGCGCCGCCGAGAGACGCGCCATGGACCAGCGCGCGAAGCACCCGTGGGTTGGCGCCGCGATGGCGAGCGTACTCCTCGTCGAGGGTATCGTAGTCGATGGGATTCTCGTGCACGATTCATCCCCTCGCATGCCCTCGGGGCCGTCCGGTCGCGTGGCGGCCGGCCGCGTCCGTGTCGGAAGCCTTGCGCGCAGTGTGTTGGGCCTGCAACATGTCCGCGTTCCCGGCGATCTCGTCGCCGGCCCTGCATGACTATCGGGAGGTACTCGCCCATGCTCAACCGAGCACACCTGTGTGGGAAGATCGCGGCGCTCGCCCTCTGCGGGGCGGCCTGGTTCGCGGGCCGCAACGCCAACGCCGTGCAGAACTTCAAAGTGTCCGACTACGGTGGTGGCCACCAAATCTGGTTCGAGGCCGAGGACTTCGACGAGCGCGATCCCGACGAAGTGTACAAACTCGGCGACGCCGAGGGCGCGCTCGACCCCAGCGATGGCGCCTTCGGCGACATCGTCACGAACGCGGGTGGCGACGGCTGGTTGCTGTACCGATTCGACATCAGCAAGGCGCGCGGAAGCGCCGGCGATTGGCGGTTCATCGGTCGCATCATCAACCCCAACAACCACTCCGACTGGCTGTGGGTCCTTGGCGCTGACGGCGATGAGATCCCGGACGCGAAACCCGCGTTCGTCCGACCGGATCACATCATCTTCGAGAACAACTCGCCGACGTGGACGTGGCGTACCGACGGCGACTTCGGCGCCGATGGCGGCACCGTGAACGAACTGCAGACGGGCGAGAACGTCATGATGATCTGGACGCGAGGCAGCAGCCTCGAGGACCAGTATGACGTGTTCATGTGGGCCGACGACCTGGCGTTCACGCCAACGGACGACGACTACATCAACGCCGACGAAAAGAGCGCGCTGGACGTTCAGGCCGAAGCGAAGCTCACGACGACGTGGGCGGATATGAAGCGCTGATGTCGGCCTCCGGTCTCCCCGGGGGCCAGTGCCTTGGTTGCGCACCTGGTCACGGCGGGAACGCCTACGCACGATGCGCTACACCTAGCCCAGGGAGGCGTCCATGAGCATCCAACGATGGCGTGCAGATGTCGGCGTCCCGGCCGCCATTGCCGCGTGGGTCGCTCTGGTTCTCGCGTTCGCGGGGTCCGCGTCGGCCCTCCCGCGGCGGCTGCCGTTCATCGTGTACGCGGGTATGGACAAGGACCAGAAGTGGGCGCTGTACACGATG